>NZ_JALOCP010000125.1:0-1011 GCF_030511745.1 Paraburkholderia sp. SECH4 | reverse complement strand
CAGATCCTATGAGCAGGGGACGTCGACGAACTGATACGTAAAATCAGCGTGTCGAGTCCTGTTCAAAGGAGAGAGCATCATGCGCACGGATCAGACGTTCACGACGGGTGGTGAGGAACCGGTGCTGGCGGTATCACTCGAGCTTGCCGGAGCAAACTGGAAGGTCGCGCTGCACGACGGCCGGCGCGAGAAGCCCGCCGTGCACACGGTCGCGCAGCCACAGGCCGCCGCCCGCCTGCAGGCGGTGCTGGACCTGATCGAATGGCACAGAGAGAAGTGGTTGCTGCCCGCGGGCGTGCGGGTCGTCGTGAGCTACGAGGCCGGCCAGGACGCGTTCTGGATCTGTCGTGCGCTGCAGGCGCGCGGCATCGAGTGCTACGTCGTCGATCCGGCGAGCATTCCGGTCGAACGCCACAAGCGACGCGCGAAGACCGACCGGCTCGATGTCATCAAGCTGGTGATCAATCTGCGCGCGTGGCTGCGCGGCGAGCGTGACCGCATGCACGTGGTTCACGTGCCGTCGCCGCAGGACGAGGCGTCGCGCCAGCTGATGCGCGATCGCGGGGAACTGCAGAAGGAAGTCCTGCAGCATCGCGACCGCATGCGCAAACTGCTGGCCACGCTCGGCTGCTGGGATGAGGTCGACCACAAGGCCTTTGCCGGCCGGCTCGCCCGTAACGAGGTGAAGTGCCACGACGGCACGCCGCTGCCGCCCGAGCTGCGTGAACGGCTGCTGCGCGAGTGCGAACGGCTGGCACTGGCGGAGCAGCAACTCGCCGCGCTGGAGAAGACGCGCAAGGCGAGCGTGCCGGCGGCCGCGCGCAAGCGCAGCGAGGACCTGGCGCGCCTGAAGGGCATCGGCGAGGTGGGTGCGTCGCGCCTCGCGCTGGAGTTGTTCTGGAGGGAGTTCAGCAACCGGCGCCAGGTGGGGGCGTGCGTCGGGCTGGTGCCGCAGCCCTACGACAGCGGCGAGAGCCATACCGATCAGGGCATCAGCAGGCAGGGCAACCG
>NZ_JALOCP010000124.1:0-1015 GCF_030511745.1 Paraburkholderia sp. SECH4 | reverse complement strand
CGGATGGGTTTCTGCCCACGTAGCATCCGTCACCAACATTGATGTTTCTTTCCTTAAAACTGATTCTTCGGGTTGTTCTGACCGCGCGGTCAGGCCGCCCCCGCGTAGACGGCCGCCTGTCCGGTGTATCCACATATCTTCAACCGGTGACGCGTAGCCTCCCAGACCACCGGAAGATCATTGCGGCACTGTCGCAACGCTTGCCATGGCACGAGAATAAATTTCGCAATCCATGTCCTGTTGATGCCTTGGGACGCCACAACTTTTTTTCACAATGGCAGAGACGCAGACCTTAATTCATAGTTCACTATGAAGACAAATTATAGCGTTAAACCGAGAGTGCTCCCATTTCACGGGAGCAAATTTGGAGCCATCAGACGCCTTCGGAATCGTATTGCGCAAGCGCAGGTTCGAGGCCTGTCTTACGCAGGAACAGTTGGCGTTTGAGGCCGACATCCAGCGCGTCTATGTCAGCAAGCTCGAGTTGGGACACTATCAACCAACGTTGACGATGCTGTTTACGCTCGCGAAGGCGCTCGGCTGCACCGCCAGCGATCTGATAGTCGAAGTTGAGCAACAGTTGGCAAACTCGCTACGGAAGAAAAAAACAGGTCCGGCCATTCAAGCACGGCGCGTCCGAACACAGAAGAAACCGGCACAGTGATTCGAATCACACCGCGCGGCCAAAGCCGGCTCTTGGGCTATCTGCCCCACGACTGGTTCCGCGCCCAACCGAAAGTCAGCTCTCTTCAGAGTGTGCGCTCGGAACCTCAGCGTTACCTCATTTAGCGAAGCCACTGCTTTTGCGGCGAAGTTAGTCAACCGGTTTTACCTAATCAACTCTGTTTTACCTCGGGCGCGGGGATATATGTATCGCGCCAGCGCGGATCATCGAAGGTCGTCGCCGCACGCCCGGACTGGCGGACCAGCGCCATATGAGTGCCACGCCGGTTTTCCGGTGATAAGCGGGTTTATCACGGCGACCCTTTTCATTTCCGGCACAGAAACGGTTTTC
>NZ_JALOCP010000123.1:0-1022 GCF_030511745.1 Paraburkholderia sp. SECH4 | reverse complement strand
ACAGACCTTATTGACCTTGCTGGCAAAACATAAGCCCAAAATATCGACCGAAGGCAGGTGAAGGTGATGGCGGTGGAACGTAACTAGCACAAAGGGGCGTATGCTGAAAGTGCCCCTCCGAGGAGGCCTTCTATGGCGTCCAGTACTCAAACACGACGTGATTCTGATGTGGACGAAAAGCCCGGGGCTAGGATATCACTGAGCGCAAGTGAAACAGCTCAGAATGTCGGTCGCCGCAGATTCGGTGAATTTGCGAATCTTGTTCGGGGACCGGTTGCGGCACTCAGTGCCGAGCAGAATCTCCTTGTCAAACGCGATTTATTGGAATCACTGTCGCGTCGAGCGGTGTATTGGATGGCGTTGATGCTGTTCGTAAGCCTGTTCGTGTTCGTACTTGGAAATTGGATCAAGACGTCGGATATTTATCTTTTGTTCCGTGTGGTCTGGATCTTCGGACTGTGGGGGATGGCCGCTCCCATGGCAATATATTTACTGAAAAGGACCATGGCGCTTCCAAAGCACGCGGGCGTCATCGCGGTCGAGCAGATGCACTGGGCATGGGCTGGATTGGTCATACTGACATCGTTGTGGTGGGCGGCCGGTAGCTTTGGGATAGAGCCACCCATTTTCTGGGCCTACCATGGTGATACTCATATTATTTTTCACAGGACTTTCTTCCTAAAGCTGACGCTGATGTGTCATGTATTTACTGTGCTGCTGCTCGCACCTAGTCTTCGTGCAACTTTAGGTTCACTCGTGCTCGGCACTATCCCATTTGGATTTAGCGTGGGAGGAATTCTGTTAACTAATCGGCCAACTTTGTTTGAGTCGCTTACGGCTCAACTAATTGGCTATTGTCTCATCGCATGGTTTCTTTGTTACGATCAGAAGCACGCATGTATAAAAGAGGTTATTCTCGAAGAGGCGCGATCGCGGGCCGAAGCGGCAAGGGCGGAGAAGAACCAACTTATCGCTGCGATAAGCCATGATTTGCGCCAGCCGCTCACAACGCTCGGCTTGAA
>NZ_JALOCP010000122.1:0-1186 GCF_030511745.1 Paraburkholderia sp. SECH4 | reverse complement strand
GCGTTACGAGTTACCGGAGGCCATTGCGCAGTTTGCTGGTCTGATCAACGACACGGATGGCCATGAGGCAATGCCGATCAGGCGCTGGGAGGATACCTACGGAGCCGAGGTCCGGCCACTGGCTGCTGCGCTGCTAAACGCGGGCAATGAGGGTGAGGCGATTATCCAGAACCCGGATCTCGAGGGTGACGATACCGAGATCAACGCCGAGACGGTCTGGAAGGTCAAGATGGAGAAGGCGCCGGGCTGCTATGACATCGGGCGACGCCTCGAGGTGATGGACTTCACCGGGATTCACCGGCAGATCATGTATCCGGGGATTGCGCCAATCTACGCGCACGCGCTGTACAACAAGGCTGACGACCCCCGGGTGTTCCGCTCGATCACGGGCGATCGCAAGGCGTATGCCTACCGGCTGATGGACATCTATAACGACTGGTGTGCCCGCGTGTCGAAGGAGCAGGACCGTGTGCGGCCGGTTGCGCTGCTGGTCGACGATACACCGGAGGCGATGTACCAGAAGGCACGACGGCTGGTTGAGCATGGCGTGCGTCTTTTCATGCTTGCCACGGACGAGCCCCCGGGCGGCGTATCACCGGCCAGTCCGCGGATGGATCCGCTCTGGAGTCTGCTGGCGGCGGCGAAGTGCCCGGTGGTGGGTCATATTTCGATCAGTGAGAAACTGCTTGCCACGACGCAGTGGCGCAATGCCCCCGCGTTCCAGGGATGGATGCTTGGGGCGGAGTTCTCCCTTGACCCGTGGACGCTGACCAACATTCACCTGCAGATCCAGAACTACGTGATGACAATGGTGCTGGGTGGCGTGTTCGACCGGCATCCAGATCTTGTGTTTGGGTGTGCGGAATTTACGGGTCACTGGGTCGGCCCACTTGCAGAGAACATGGACCGCTTCTATGGTCGCACGCCGTTTCCTTCGTCGCAGGCCCACACCCGGCTCAAGCTCAAGCCATCGGAATACATCAGCCGCAATCTGCGTGTTGCATGCTTCGACTTCGAGCCGGTCGGCACCTATATCGACCGCTACGGATTCGAGGACGTGTACTGCTATGCCAGCGACTTTCCACATCATGAAGGTGGCAAGGACCCGATGGGCAGCTTCGTGCGCAATTTGCAGGGCCACAGCCCGGAGATCCTGCGCAAGGTATTCATCGATAACGGCAAGGCA
>NZ_JALOCP010000121.1:0-1192 GCF_030511745.1 Paraburkholderia sp. SECH4 | reverse complement strand
TCGACACGCTGATTTTACGTATCAGTTCGTCGACGTCCCCTGCTCATAGGATCTGCAGACGTGCATGTGCCTGCGTCGCCATCGTGCCAAGCACGGCGAGCAGAGTGGCTGACTTGCGGCGGAACAGCAGGATATATTCATGCATCACGTAAGGCAGTTCCATGCGGCCGTATGTCTTGCGGGAGCTGGTGCAGTTGTGTTGCGCCTTTAACCATAACGCCGCATGAGCGCAACAATCTGGTCTAACAGCGAGCGCCCTCTATTTTTGATACGGGGCACGTTTTCAAAAATGATGAGTTCGGGAGGATCGTCGGCCCAGGCTTCGAGCATCAGCCAGACGCCGCGCAAGGTCAGCCGGTTAAGCGCCTGATACTTGTCGGTCAAGCTGAGGGACTGGGCCAGTAGCCCCGAAAAGCCTTTGCAGGGCGCGGAGAGAAACACGATATGCGGGCGCTCTCCGCCTGCTGCGCGGTGGATGTCGGCGGTGGTTGCCTCACGCCACCCGGTGGGCGGCTCGACCCCATGAAACGCCTTATATTGGTCGCGGTCAAACAGGTCCATCACAGTACCGCGCACGCCGGTCATTTTCTCAAAGTCACGGATCGCGGCCGGATCGACGTCGATGCCGCCGATGCAACGGAAGCGAGCCTCCATGGTTCCTACCCGCGCGTGTCCCTCGTTGAAGCCCTTTGCGCCGCCTCCAAGCCCCGCGAAAAAGTGCATGTGACGGATTTCTACCGGTAGCGTGTGCAGATTGCTCATGGTGATTCTCTCCAGTGTTGAGACGCGGCCCGACCTGCCTGATTCGGGCTAAGGTCAGAATGGTTTTTGTCAGGTAGCGGGTTTCCAGGGGCCACCGACGAACGTGCGGCACGGCGGCTGCGCGCTGTCGAGCGCGTAGCCTTCGACATACAGGCCCTCGGACGGACGCGAAGCGTCTACGTAGTCGTCTGCCTTCTTTCGCGTCGAGAACGCCTCGTGAAAAACCGCGTGGCCGTACTCGTCGTGAATGCTCAACACGAGAAAGACCATCGGTACGGCTGCGTCTGACATCGCACTCTCCAAGGTTTATTAGCTGACCGGGCCCCTAGATTCCGGAGTCCCGGCGTTGGTGGTTTCTGCTGAGTCGGCGGTGCATCTCGTCGTTGCCGCCGTTCCCCTGAGTTCGTCGTCCCGCGATCAAAGGAGACGC
>NZ_JALOCP010000120.1:0-1213 GCF_030511745.1 Paraburkholderia sp. SECH4 | reverse complement strand
GGAAACGCTGATTAATGTACTGCCCGTTCGGTTTGCAGATGAAGCGGCGGGAAACTTTCCGGATAACGAATCGAATCGGCGCTCATTTCAGTGAATTTGGCTCGAAAACGAGCCTCCCAGCTCGCATTTTTCACACGCTTGACGGACTGCTCCCATGAACCGATCGCAACAGATTTCGCGCAATCACCAGATTCGCCAGAGCGAACAGGCTGAGCAGTTGCGCCGTGTTCTTGGCCAAGCCCTTGTATCGGGTCTTGCGATGGTGAAACAGGTTCTTGACGATATGGAACGGATGCTCGACCCGCGCCCGGATCTGCGCCTTGGTCCGCTCGGCCGCCATCTCCAGGTCCTTCAGCGGCCCTTCCTGCATTGCTTTGATCTTTCCGCGCTTGGCCGCGACGTGCCACTTCACGGTCTTGCCTTTCATTTCGTCGCGCTTGTCTACGCCGATGTAACCCGCGTCGGCGAACGCCTGCTCTTCATGCCCGTGCAGCAGGGCATGCGCTTGCGACACATCCGACACGTTAGCCGCCGTGCCAACCACACTGTGGATCAGGCCCGAATCGGCGTCCACGCCAATGTGGGCCTTCATCCCAAAGTGCCATTCGTTTCCTTTCTTCGTTTGATGCATCTCCGGGTCACGGCTCTTCCCGGTATTTTTGGTCGACGGTGGCGCTTCGATGATCGTCGCATCAACCAGCGTGCCTTCCTTCATCAGCAGTCCTCGCTCACACAGCGAGATGCCGATCTCGTCAAACAGCTTCCGTGTCAATTCATGTTCGATCAGCAGGCGCCGGAACTTCAACAGCGTGGTCGCATCCGGCACGTTCTCGACCGCCAGATCGATGCCGGCGAAGGCGCGCAGCGCGATGCTGTCATACAGCGCATCTTCCAGCCCTTCGTCCGACAGCCCGTACCACTGTTGCAGGAAGTAGATCCGCAACATTCGCTCCAGGCCAATCGGCGGACGGCCGCGCGTGCCCTTCGGGTAATGCGGCTCGATTGCCGACAGCAAGCGCTGCCACGGCACAATCTTCTCCATCTCGGCCAGGAAGCGTTGGCGCCTCGTCACGCGCTTCTTGCCTGCAATTTCCGCTTCCGCGAAGCCGATCTGCCTCTTCATCGTCGTGGGTCCGTTCCGTGAGCTATCTTCTATAACGTCCTCGGCTACGTTCGCGATGACCGCCGAGCTTCATTAATCAGCGTTTCCCTA
>NZ_JALOCP010000011.1:0-231681 GCF_030511745.1 Paraburkholderia sp. SECH4 | reverse complement strand
CGTCCTCGGCTACGTTCGCGATGACCGCCGAGCTTCATTAATCAGCGTTTCCCTAGGCTAATCGGGATTCGAAAAGGCAAAGCATGGATTGGTCGTACGTAATCGCTAAACCTCCTTTCCAGGTCGAAAGTTCGCGGGCTTCCGTATCAGCGATAGATGGGGTAGACGTTCGCTCTGGACTGCCGATTCAGTTATAGACCTTCGGCGACCCGACAGTGATTCCAACTGTCGATGAAAGCAAATTCAAACAGACCACCGAATCGAGCGTTCCGAGGGCTCCTTCTCACCCTACCGTGGCGATTCGAGCCTAGCTTGCGGAAGGCCAAATTGCATCGAGCAGAGACGCTTGGATCGCGTGCGATCAATGCCAGATGCACCGGTGATGCGCGCCTGCCCAAAGGTTTATTGCAGAGACCGGCGGGCGCTCATAGTTTTGAGTCCTGGTACAGCGTATCGCGGGGGAAGAACATGCGCGGCTCAAGAGGTGGCAACCTCACGGTCGCTCCTGCCGCAGTCAGTTGGACATTGCAGGTCTGATCGATCTGCTTACCTTTCCTGTAGATGAATGCGCCGGGGCCGCCATCACATTCGGCAGTGTGTTGGACGAGGCGCATTTCACGCCCATTCGAAAGGGATCTCGTGACGACGAACCCGTCCGCGTAGGCTGTGGTCACGCCGACGAGGGCGGCTACTCCGATTACGACCTTCGGAATCAGCATGATGAGATCTCCGGGCGCGGCTGCGTGGTGCATTGGCTGGAGCCGATGCGTATTAATCATATTAGATCGCGCAGCTTGCAAATTCCAACATCGACCTATGTTCAACCGGCGCAAACGTCTGGCTTGGGATACGTGCTCAGGAAATTCCTCTACCGGCACTTTGATATGATTCGGGCGATTGTGGGGCTGGGACAGAAACCCAGCCGCACGGATGCCGACGCGCTCACAGAACGTCGACATCCGCCCAGCCTGTCGCTACGCCGAAATCAACGCCGCAATCTGCTCCGCACTAAGCGCGTTGCGGTAGATGCGAAACTCATCGATCAATCCGTTGAAATACGGATCGGCTGAAAATTGCGATCGCCCAATCCAGTTCTGGTTCGTGCTTTCCAGCCGGAACGGCGCAAACGACGTCGCCGTGTTGGAGCCGATCTCCGCACCGTTCAGATACAGCGTACCGACGCTGCCCGATAGCGTCACAGCGACGTGCGCCCACTGCCCGGTAGGCAGCGCGACATTGCCATTAATGTCCTGCTCACCGGAGCCACCATTAAGCGTGATAGCGAAGCGCGCGAATCCGTTATTGGCGCGCGGGGTCAGCATCATGTAGCGGCCCGTGCCTGAACCGAAATCAAATACACGTTCCCAGGTCTTCGCTGCGTTCCAGTACACCCACGCCGCGATCGTAAAGTCCGACACGTCGGCCACGAAGTTGTCCGGCAGGCTGACATAACCCGTGCTGCCGTCGAGCGACACGGCATTGCCCTTCTTGCCGACCGCCCTGCTCGCACCGCCGACCAGCGTGCCGGTATGTCCGTTCCCGCTCGAATCCGCCGCACTGGTGCCACTGCTTTCGTCGAATGCCAGGTAGGTCTGCAGTTGCACCGCCGTGGTCACAACGGCCTCGTTTGACGCAGCCGATTCGCCGACCGGTGTCACCGCGGTCACGACGTAGTAATAGGTCCCGGCCGCAATACCGCTGTCCGTATAGCTGAGCAGATCGGTAACACCATTCGCAATGGACACGTAGGGTCCGCCCGACGTGGTGCCGCGCTTGACGTTATAGCTCGTCGCGTACGCCGTGCCCCACCACGACAGGATGACGTGTCCTGCGCTTGCGATCGCGACGAGTGCGCTTGGCGCTGCACCGCTTGCGATCGCATCCAGCGTGCAGGTCAGCGTCCCGTAGCCCAGTTGGTCGTAGCCGCCGCTGTTCGGTCCATAGTTGCCTCCGCCACCTTCGGGCTGGACCAATGTCGCGAACTTCTGCGTGTAAGGCGCGGCCAATCCCTTGCGATTGACGTAGTGGTTGTAGACCAGCGCCCAGCAAGGCCGCACCGTCCCCTGAGCCGAGGTCGAAAACACCGTCTGGTTCACGTTGTCTACATTGTTGTAGCGGACATAGGGCACGGTATAAAAGGTCGTGCCCGACTCGATCAGGTTGCTTTTCGCAACGTACTCCGCCCCCATGAGGAACCGGTTGTTGTCGTAACCGTAGAGATCGACACCCTGATTCCAGGCCATTTCGCAGATCGCTCCCCCCAGCGCGATGCCGAGCGTGGCGTGTCCCTGGTCACGCCCTGACTCCTGCCATTGGCCCAGGTAGCCCGGATGGACGTAGTAGACGGCCTGCAAAATCGCGCCGTTGCCCGCGCCGCTTTTGAAGTACGTGACAGCTTCATCGAATAGCGACTGGTCGTCGCACAGCACACCGATAGCCATGATCGATGCCACGTTGCACAGATCCCAGTTGGCCCAATAGTGAGTCACCTCGGTGTTGTTGTGCCGATTGATGAAATCGTGGTTGATCGGATAGAAGACGTTGCGCATCATGCTCTGGAAGCGCGCGAAGTCGGCCGTCGCCCAGCCTGAATAAACGCGCATGATTTCACCGGCATTGGCGAATTCATAGCCGTAGATGCCGGCCGCGAGATCGGCGTTGGTATCGCCGCCGATCCCGGTCAACGTCGACGACCAGGCGTTCATGATCTGCACCGCCTTGTCGGCATAAGCGGTGTTGCCCGAGACTTTCCAGCGCAATGCGCATGCGTACGCCGCCGCGACGTCATTGAACAGCAAGGAGTAGTTCTGCGAATGCACTCCGTCGCTACCCCGATAGACGACCGCCTGTGGGCGCGGTGTCCACGACAGGCTTGCATGACTGTTCGAGATCAGGATGTTCCAGCTATCGATCCAGGGAGACGCTTGCGCCGTGACCTTCTGGCCCATCCGATCGAAGTCGGCTTGGGTATGCAGCAGACCTGGATGCACAAACGCGCTGGACGACGAACTGCTCAATACTGCAGCTCGTGATGCGGCCGCCGACAGCGATGACTGGCCCCCCTGAGCCGACGATGGTCCTCCACCGTCGCCGCCGCAAGCGGACAGGGCCAACGCGCCCAGGCTATACAGAAATGTGCGACGCGAAATGCCCTCGGCGATTTGTTCCTGCATCGCCACGGTGTCGGAATGTCCAGACCGTGTTTCAGGAGCGTCTGAATTTACGTGTGCTCGTTGTGTATCGACCTTGCTCGATTTCGATCTCGTCATGCGCTTCTTCACTCCCGATGAGACGGTCCCGATGGTCGATTCATGAAACCATTCCGGGCGCCGTCAGTAGTTGGCAAACGTTTGCTTTTGCGGCCGCGATGTGTGCCGTCCGCACTCATCGGCGGACAACATCATTGCGGCCTCTTTCCCTGCTGCAGTTCAGTGAATGCTATTGAAGAATTCACACGTCTCGTGACACGCGCGTCGTGGCAGCCTGATTAATTTCGACCAACGATGACTAAAAATGCGGAATTAAATTGGCATCAGCGACGCCGCCGTGCCTATGTCATCAATTACAGCGATTGGCAATGCAGACACCGTGCGGATCGTGCTCGCCTGTACCGCGAGGCTGGATCAGATGTGATGACGAAACCTGCTGATGATCCCTGCTTCCTCAAGGTATACGGCCGAATTCACTCAGCCTGAAGGGTGAAAAACGGGTTCTTTATACAGGTGAAGATAATTTATTGCGGGAGATGTATGTTCAAAAAAATATTCAATAAAAAATAAGGAAATCCTTATATGGAAATCAGGATTAACTCACATGAAAATTAAAAATCTCATATTGTGGGCGCTGCCGTATATGGCGATGAGTACCGGTTACCCATCGCGCATGACAACATTTAACGTGACAACCCAGTCTGTCGCCCGTCTGAAAGGCACTATAGTAGGAGGACTTCCAGCCAGCAGAAGGAGTTCGAGTATGAAAGTACGCACGCATCGCGTCGCAGCTACAGGTATTTTGATCGCAGCATTGCTCCCTGTCCCGGCCGCCCAGGCGCAACTCGGCAACCTGCTCAACCAGGGCTCGGGTGGTGGATCGTCCGGTGGCCTCGGGAGCCTCGGCAGCATGGGGAGTGCCTTGTCAGGCCAGTCATTAACTTCCGGCAGCACCAGCAACGTCGCGGGTGTGCTCGATTTCTGCATCAAGAACAACTATCTCAGCGGCAACAGCGCATCTTCGGTCAAGGACTCGCTGATGAGCAAACTCCCGGGCGGCTCAAGTTCGGCCTCGTCCGACAGCGGCTATACCAACGGCGCCAAGGGCATCCTGAGCAGCGGCGACGGCAAGCAGCTAGACCTGAGCGGCGGCGGACTGAAGGAACAGGTCACGAAGCAGGTCTGCGACAAAATTCTCGCCCAGGGGAAATCCTTGCTTTGAGCGGGTGTGGAACATGTTCATGCAGAACGCAGAATCCGACACGCCCCTCGACGTGCCAGCACACAGTTCGCCATGGAGCCTCTTCTGCATTTTCCTGCGGCTCGGCCTGACCTCGTTCGGCGGCCCTGCCGCACATCTTGGCTACTTCCGCGACGAGTTCGTCAAGCGCCGCCGTTGGCTCGACGAGCACACGTTTAGCGATCTGGTCGCGCTGTGCCAGTTTCTGCCGGGCCCCGGCAGCAGCCAGGTTGGTATCGCGATCGGCCGTTTTCGTGGCGGCATCGCGGGTGCGCTGGCGGCCTGGCTCGGCTTTACGCTGCCGTCGGTGTTGTTGATGGTCGCGTTTGCCTACGGCTTTACCCATCTGGCGGAGGCGAACGGGCTTCATCTGCTGCGCGGCCTCAAGCTCGCGGCGGTCGCCGTCGTGGCGCAGGCGGTCTGGTCAATGGGACGCACGCTGTGCCCCGACCGCGCCCGCGTGACGATCGCGGCGGCGTCGGCCATCGCGGTTATCGTGCTCGGTGCAACTTACGGCCAGATCGCATCGATCGTCGTGGCGGGCATCGCCGGCGCCCTGCTTCTCAAATCGTCGACCGAGGTGCCACGTGCGCCGCTCGGCATGCCCGGCACGAAGACCGGCGCGCTTCTTTGCCTCACCCTCTTCGGGCTGTTGCTGTTCGGCTTGCCCGCGGCGGCCGCCTTGTTGCATGCCTATCCACTCCACCTGTTCGCGGCGTTCTACCGGGTCGGCTCGCTGGTGTTCGGCGGCGGCCATGTCGTGCTGCCGTTGCTGGAAGCGGTCGTCGTGCCGCGCGGCTGGCTCTCGACCAATTCTTTCATGGCCGGCTACGGCGCAGCCCAGGCGATACCGGGGCCGCTGTTCACTTTCGCGGCGTTTCTAGGCGCCGCCAGCACGGGTTACCCGGCGGGCATAACCGGGGCGCTGATCGCCACCGTCGCGATTTTTCTGCCGTCGTTTCTCCTGGTCGGCGCCGCGTTGCCGCTATGGGGCGAACTGCGGGCATTCGCGTCGATGCGTCGGGCGATGGGCGGCATCAACGCTGCCGTGGTCGGCATTCTGCTCGCCGCGCTCTACGATCCCGTATGGACCAGCGCGGTGCACAGCGGGCGCGATTTCGCGCTGGTCATTGTGGCGCTCGCGTTGCTCGGCTGGTGGCGCCTACCTTCATGGGCCGTGGTGCTGCTCACGGCGCTGCTCGCGTGGTGGATCGTCTGAATCCCGGTCCGCCATCGTTACCCGCCTGAAACGGCGGATGCATCGAGCTCAGGCGCGAAATCTGCTGCTCGATAGACCCGTTGATCGCATGTGCCGGATTCGTCCCGCTGCAAGCCAGTTCGGGCAAGCGACTGCAACGGCCCAATCGGGGCGACCGGTAAAGCTTTCCATAGCAGGCAAGCTGGTCCCGTCCGACGAACGAAAAGGAGAAAAACGATGACCCTGCTCATTTATCTCGCAGGTTGGATCATTCTGATCGGCGGTGTGGCGTGGGGATTGATGGCGCTGCATGTCGCACAACATACGATCGCGATCGTGGCGGTCATCATGCTCGGCCTCGCGGTGATCACGGGTGCCACCCGGGCCCGTAACCGCGACCGGTCATAGCGCCGGGCACGTTCGCATTTCCTCCTTACATTTTGTCATGCTATGATGCGAATCATTCTCATTTACAAGAGCGCCGCATCCATCGATCCGGCGCGTCCGGTAGGCCATGGCGGCAAACGAATCGGCCCTGCATCACGAGATGCAGGCGCTCTACAGCAATCATCACGGCTGGCTCCACGCGTGGCTGCGTAAGAAGCTCGGCTGCGCGCATCGCGCGGCCGACCTTGCGCACGACACGTTCGTGCGTTTGCTCGCCCGCGATGAACCGCTCGCCCTGGAAGAGCCGCGTGCGTTCCTGACGACCGTCGCGCAACGCGTGATAGCCAACTACTGGCGTCGCGAGCAGATCGAGCGCGCCTATCTGGAAGCATTGGCACTCGCCCCCGAAAGTTTTGCGCCCTCGCCTGAAGACCGTGCGCTGCTTCTCGAAGCACTGTGTGAAATCGACAGTCTGCTGGAGCGGCTGCCTGTCGCCGTCAAGCGTGCGTTCCTGCTGGCCCAGCTCGACGGCTTGAGTCATGCCGAGATCGCCGCGCAACTGAAGCTGTCCGTCTCGACCGTGAAACGCCATCTGGTGCGCGCCGGCGCGCAGTGTTTCTTTGCACTCAGCGCGGCCTGACGGATCGACGGATGAACGCGAGCGCGCGACCCGATATTCCGCAGCACATCGCCCTGCGCGCCGTGGAGTGGTGGATGGAGCTGCAATCCGGCGACGACACGCGCGCGCAGCAACTCGCGCTGGCGCGCTGGTGCGCGGAGCATCCCGATCATGAGCGTGCATGGCAACACATCTGCAGCGTCAGCAGCCGCTTCCGGGGCCTCGCTGAAACAGGCACGGACAACGCAGACACAGGTGGCGCGGCGGCCGCACGCGCTGCACTGACGCGTCCCGGCTCGGCGAAGCGCCGCGCGAGTGTCAAAGTCCTCGCGACCCTGCTGTTCGCCAGCGGCACGACATGGATTGCCGGTGAACACGTGCCGTGGCGCGCATGGAGCGCGGATGTGCGCACCGCACTCGGTGAACGCCGCACCATGACGCTTGCCGACGGCACCCGCCTGACACTGAACACCGACAGCGCCATCGATATCCGTTTCAGCAGCACCGAGCGCCGCGTGCGCCTGATCAAAGGTGAAATCATGATCGCGACCGGTCACAGCGACAGTGAGCGGCGGCCGTTCATCGTCGAGACCGCGCAAGGCAGTTTGCAGCCCTTGGGCACGCGCTTCGCCGCCAGACAACAGAGCACGCTCTGCCGCCTCGATGTGTTCGAAGGCGCTGTGCGGATCAATCCATTCGATGCCCCCGGCCTCGCGCCAGTCGTCCATGCCGGCCAACGCGCCCGCTTTACGCGTGATGACGTCAGCGCACTCGAGCCGATCAGCGAGAACGACGCAGCATGGACGGATGGTCTGATCGTCGCGAGCGGCATGCGGCTCGGCGACTTCGTGAACGAGCTCGACCGCTACCGCGCGGGGCATCTGAGCTGCGATCCCTCAGTGGCCGGTTTGCGGCTTTCGGGCACCTTCCCGCTCGCCGACACCGACCGCGTGCTTGACACCCTGGCGAGAACCTTGCCGATTGAGGTCGTATTCATCACGCGCTATTGGGGTAGCGTGCGCGCGGCTCGCTCTTAAAACCGACCTGCGCTACCGGCGCCGAAATTTTTTCGTCTGTTGTGAGCTGTTTTCGAATCTCGCGTGACAAGGGAGATGAGAGCAACACATCGTCTACCTTCCTGCGAGCTTTGAACATGGGACAGCATCGAAAGACCGGCGCCGGCAATGGCAGCCGTAGCAGCCGTGGCGCCTCGCGCGCGCGGCAGCCGGCACACTTCGCGCGGCATATTGCTACGGCCGCGCTGATCTCGGCGGGACTGCCGTTCAATGTCGTGCTGGCCGCCGATGCGCCATCCGCTTCGGCGGCGTCGCCGCGCAAGAGCTACGACATTCCGGCTGGCCCGCTCGAAGCGGCGCTCAATCGCTTCGGACGCGAGAGCGGACTGCTGCTGTCGTTTCCGGCGGCGCTGACCGACGGCCGCATGAGTGAAGGCCTGCGCGGCGATTACGGCATAGGGGAAGGCTTCGATCGAATCCTGCGCGGCACGGGGCTCGGCGCGGTGCAACAGTCCAATGGCAGCTATACGCTCGTGCAGCGCGCTGAGCCGTCGGCGGACAGCAGCAACGGGCGCGGCACCACCCTCCCCGCCGTGACCGTCAGTTCGTCGACGGTGAAAGCCGGCAGCTACCGGCCACCTGTCGACGCAGTGGTGACGCGTTCGGATACACCGGTGCTCGACACGGCCCAGGCCGTCAACATCGTGCCGGCCCAGGTATTGCACGACCAACGTCCGCGCAATCTCGACGACGCGCTCGCGAACGTGAGCGGCATCGTGCAAGGCAATACGCTGGCCGGCACGCAGGACACTTTGCTCAAGCGCGGCTTCGGCGGCAATCGCGACGGTTCGATCATGCACAACGGCATGCCGCTCGTGCAGGGGCGCGCGCTGAACGCGGCCGCTGACAGCGTCGAAGTACTCAAAGGCCCGACTTCGCTGCTGTATGGAATCATGGACCCGGGTGGCGTTGTCAACGTGGTGAGCAAGCAACCCTTGCTCAAACCGTATCACGCGATCTCCGTGCTCGGCTCGACGTACGGACACGGCCGCAATGGAGCCGGCGCGACCTTCGATACGACCGGGCCGATCGGGGACGCCGGCCTCGCCTACCGGCTGGTCGTCGATCAGACCGACGAGCAATACTGGCGCAACTTTGGTGAGCATCGCGAGACGCTCGTGGCGCCGTCGCTCGCATGGTATGGACGCGATACGCAGGTGGTGGTGTCGTACGAATATCGAAAGTTTCTCTATCCGTTCGACCGCGGCACGGCGCTCGACCCGAAGACCAACAAGCCGCTCGCCATCTCGAGCCGCGAACGTCTCGACGAACCGTTCAACGAAATGGACGGCGAATCGAACCTCGCGCAGATCAGCGTCGACCATCAGATCAACGCCAACTGGAGGGCGCACTTCGGCTACAGCTACAACCGCGAGACCTACGACGCGGGCCAGTTACGCGTGCAAGGCATCAACAGCACGACCGGCGCCGTGTCGCGCAGCAACGATGCGACGCATGGCGCGCTCAGCACGGACAGCTACGCGATCGCCTATGTGGACGGCCATTTCGACATCGCCGGTTTGCGCAACGATTTGCAGGTCGGTGTCGACGACGAATACCGCCGCATTTATCGCAAGGACTTGCTGCGCCAGGCCACGAAATATCCGTTCAACTATTTCCATCCTGTCTACAGTCTGGAGAGTCCGTCGACCACGGTGTCGGCGAGCGACAGCGATCAGACCGACACGCTGCACGACCGCTCGCTTTTCTTCCAGGACAGTTTGCACCTCACCGACAAGTGGATCCTGATCGGCGGCGCGCGTTTTCTGAGCTACAACCAGATCGCGGGAAAGGGCCGGCCATTTGTCGTCAATACCGACATTAACGGCACCAAATGGCTGCCGCGCGCGGGCGTGGTTTACAAATGGACCGACACGGTGTCGCTATACGGCAGCTATACGCAGTCGCTCAAACCGACTTCGACAATCGCGCCGCTCTCGTCGGGTGTGGTAATCGATTCATCGGTGCTGCCTGAGGAAGCCACCTCGTGGGAGCTCGGTGCCAAAGTGGCGATGCCCAACGGCCTGAGCGGCACGCTGGCGTTGTTCAATATCGACAAGAAGAACGTGCTGGTGCAGCAGTACAACGACACCACCAAGCAGACCGACTGGCGCACGGCCGGCAAGGCGCGTTCGCGCGGCGTGGAACTCGACGTGGCCGGCCAGATCGGCCAGCACTGGAGCGTAATCGCGAGCTACGCGTACATCGACGCGAAGACCACAGAGGACCCGCTTTACGCCGGCAAGCGGTTGTGGAATGCGCCGCAAAACACCGCATCGCTTGCGGCGGTGTATGACTTCGGCACGATCTTCGGCGGCGACCAGTTGCGCGTCGGCGCCGGCGCGCATTACGTCGGCCCGCGCCCGGGCGATTCGGCCAACAGCTTTACGCTGCCGGCCTACACCGTCGCCGACGCCTTCGCCACGTACGAGACGAAACTTGGCAATCGGCATCTGTCGTTCCAGCTCAACGTGAAAAATCTGTTCAACAAGACTTACTACCCATCGAGCGTAAACAAGTATTTCGTGTCGGTTGGCGACGCACGTCAGGTCTCTTTGCTGTCGACGCTCGAGTTCTAGGCCGTGCCGCCATCGCGCCTTGCACGTAATACACGCATTCACTTGATCAACACGGGACAGGAATCGTCATGAAACTTCAGAATCGCCGCACTGAACAGAGATCAGCGCCCGTACGTAACCGCCGGAGATTTCTCACCGCAGCAGCGGGCCTTGGCGCCCTGCTGGCTGTCGCGACACCTGCTGCGCGAGCGGCAACGAGCGGGCCACGCACGGGCAAGAAAATCGTGATGGTCGTGCAACTCAACGGGCCGAGCCTGGCTGTCGACCAGAAGATCGCGACACACCTTGAAGCGGGAGGTTATAGCGTGCGCACGCTGGACCAGGCGCAACCGCCGGAGGCAGTCGGCGATGCGGATCTCGTTGTTATTTCATCGACGGTTTCATCGAAACAGGTAGTGGGTGGCTGGCGCTATCTGGCCAAGCCGTTGTTGACATGGGAGAACGATTTACTCGATGACTTCGCGATGACGGGCAAGCGTCACGACGTCGATTTCGGCGAAGCGGAGAAAGAGCGTTACCTGTGGCTGGTTAACGCACCGCACCCGATCGCAGCCGGTTTGCCGGCAGGCGTAACGAACGTATATGGCAAACAGGCCGCGATGAGCTGGGGCAAACCAGGCTTGGGCGCGACGACGATTGCGACGTTATATGGGCAACCGGAGAAGGCGGCGATCTTCGCGTACGAGAAGGGTGCGACGATGGACTACGAGTCGCTGGCCCCGGCACGGCGGGTGATGTTTTTCCTGAACAACGACACCTTCAGCAACTTGTCGCCGGCGGGAAACAGCCTGTTCGACGCAGCGGTGGATTGGGCGATGGGTTTGAGTTGAAGAACACGGGCCACCGCGCCGAATAGAACGCGGGCGCGAAAAACGTAGTGGGCGGTTTTAAGAAGTACGCTTCGGCGCGCGCAGCGCCGCCGGAAGTATGACGCCCTTGTCACTGGCGTATGAGGGTGCACGAACCCAGATTCCAGATGCACCACTACCCTGTGCGAACTACGGGACCCGCTTAGCAGGAGTGGTTTGAGCTGCTTTCTCTTGCCTACTTCTCTTTGCAGCCGGCAAAGAGAAGTAGGTGCCGCCCCGCACAGGGGCAACGCTAATAGACCAATAGCAAATCAAGGAAAGGCCAACACCGCGGGAGTCCAGACACAGCATCAATTCGACGCCGACTCTGTTTGAGCCGCTGGCACACCTGCCGTCTTGGTAGCGTCAGCGCCATTCCCTCCATGCTGAATAGCATAAATCTCCCGATTCCGCGCAATCTCCGTCGCCGAAGGCGGATAGTCATTATTCCGCACCGGCACGAGCCCTTCAGCCTGAGCCTGCTTCAGCTGAGCAATGACCTCAGCGCGGGTCAATCCCGACGGACTAGATTGAGCAAAGGCAGTAGCCCCAAACGGCAGACTAAGAGCAGCAACAGCAATGGCGGTAAGCAATTTCATGATGTCTCTCCGAAGATGTGCAAGAAGTGAGTGGCTTGAACCACGCTTCCCATTGTTGCCATTTCATCTGTCGGAGCACTGACCTTCGGATTACCGTTTTGTTATCTACGCACCGCGCGTAAATCAGAACAAAAAACCCAAACCCCAGATAACAGAACGGTAATCTAGCGGACCATCAGCGGTAAGCGCCCTAACCCCACACTCCTGACATACGAAGAAGCCCGCGCCCCGCGCCATCAGGCGCATCAAAAACCCGCGCGCCTCCCTCAGCCTCTTTTCAGGAAACCGCCATGTGGATCGTCAAGCTCGCGCTGCGCCGCCCATATACATTCGTGGTCCTCGCGGTGTTGATCTTTATCGTCGGCCCTCTTGCGATACTGCGCACGCCGACCGATATCTTTCCGAACATCGACATCCCGGTGGTCAGCATCGTCTGGACGTTTAACGGCTTTTCCGCCCAGGATATGGCCAACCGCATCACCTCGAACTACGAGCGCGCGCTGACCTCCGACGTCGACGATATCGAGCATATCGAATCGCAATCGCTGAACGGCGTCTCGGTGGTGAAGATCTTTTTCCACCCCGGCGCGGACATCAATCGCGCGATTGCCGAAGCGGCCTCCAATTCCGCGTCGATCCTGCGCGTGCTGCCGCCTGGCACGCTGCCGCCGAACATCATCACGTACAACGCGTCGACGGTGCCGATCCTGCAGCTCGGACTCTCCAGCGACACGCTGTCCGAACAGCAGCTCTACGACCTCGGCAACAGCCAGATCCGCACGCAACTCGCGACGGTGCAAGGCGCGGCGGTGCCGCTGCCGTTCGGTGGCAAGGTACGGCAGATCATGGTCGATATCGATCCACGCGCGCTGCAGGCTAAAGGGCTTGCCCCGCTCGACGTGGTCAACGCCGTCAACGCACAGAACCTGATTCTGCCGGGCGGCACCGCCAAAATCGGCACGAAGGAATACAACGTGCAGATGAACGGCAGCACCGACACGGTAGCCGCGCTGAACGACCTGCCCATCAAGACGGTGGCCGGTGGTGTGGTGTACGTACGCGACGTTGCCCATGTGCGCGACGGCTATGCGCCGCAAACCAACATCGTGCGCAGCAACGGCAAACGCGCCGCATTGCTCACCGTCGAGAAATCCGGCAGCACGTCCACGTTGACCATCATCCAGCAGGTCAAGGCGATGCTGCCGCATATCGCGGCGGGTTTGCCGAGCGCCTTGCATATCACCGCGCTGTCCGATCAATCGGTGTTCGTGAAGTCGGCCGTGATGGGCGTGGCGCGTGAGGCAGTGATCGCCGCAGCCCTGACCGCATTGATGATCCTGCTGTTTCTCGGCAGCTGGCGCGCCACGCTGATCATTGCGGTGTCGATTCCGCTTGCCGTACTGACCTCACTGATCGCGCTTTCCGCGCTCGGCCAGACCATCAACATCATGACGCTCGGCGGGCTCGCGCTCGCGGTGGGTATTCTCGTCGACGATGCCACCGTCGCGATCGAAAACATCACGCACCATCTGGAGAACGGCGAGCCGCTGCACGACGCGATTCTGAACGGCTCGGGCGAAATTGCCGTGCCGACTTTCGTCTCGACACTGTCGATCTGCATCGTGTTCGTGCCGATGTTTCTGCTCTCCGGCGTTGCCCGCTATCTATTCGTGCCGCTCGCCGAAGCGGTGGTGTTTGCGATGATCGCGTCGTATTTCTTCTCGCGTACGCTGGTGCCGACCCTCGCGATGTATCTGATGCGTGCGCGCAGCAAGGCGCCAGTCACGGGCAACGGCCCGATTGCACGCCTGATCCGCTTTCAGGCCGCCTTCGAACATCGCTTCGAAAGGTTGCGCGAACGCTATCGCGGCGTGCTCGGTTCGGCTATTGCTAGCCCGCGCCGTTTCATCGCGATCTTTCTGCTGCTGTGTATCGGCTCGCTCGCGCTGGTGCCATTTTCCGGCCGGGATTTCTTCCCCGCTGTCGATACCGGCGAAATCCGCCTGCATCTGCGTGCACCGACCGGTACGCGTATCGAGGACACCGCGCGCATTACCGATGAAGTCGAAGCCCGTGTGCGCAGCATGATCCCGAAGCAGGAACTCGCAGCCATGCTCGACAACATCGGCGTGCCGGTGAGCGGCATCAACCTGACCTACGATTCATCCGACCCGATCGGCCCGGAAGACGCTGACGTGATGATCACGCTAGCAGCCGGACACAAACCCACCGCTGCCTATGTGGCGACGCTGCGCACGACGCTCTCCAAAGATTTCCCCGGCGTCACGTTTGCCTTCCTGCCCGCCGATATTGTCAGCCAGATTCTCAACTTCGGTTTGCCTGCGCCGATCGATATCCAGATCGTCGGCAACAAGCTCGACGCCAATCGCGTCGTGGCGAACCGCTTGCTCGCTCAACTGCGCGGTGTGCGCGGTCTCGTCGATGCGCGCATCCAGCAACCGGGCGACGAACCCGCGATCAATGTGAATGTCGACCGTACGCGAGCGATTCAGGCCGGCCTGTTGCAACGCGACGTGTCGCAGAACCTGCTGATCGCGCTCTCAGGCAGTTCGCAGACCACGCCGAATTTCTGGCTCGATCCGCACAACGGCGTCAGCTATCCGCTGATGGCGATGATGCCGCAGTACGACATCAACTCGCTGCAGGCGCTGGCCAATATTCCGGTCGCGCAGAACGGTGGCGCAAGTGCGGGCGTGGCGACGGCGTCCGCTGCGGCAACCGGCAACGGCCCCGCTCCGCAGAACCTGCTCGGCGCGATAAGCACGCTGACACGCGCCTCCCAGCAAGCCGTCGTCTCGCACTACAACGTGCAGCCGGTGCTCGATATTTTCGCTTCGGCGCAAGGGCGCGACCTCGGCGGCGTGGCGGCCGACGTGAACCGCCTCGTCGATCAGATCCGGCCGCAATTGCCGCCGGGCGCGTCGATCGTGGTGCGCGGCCAGGTGCAGGCGATGCACGACTCGTTCAGCGGCCTCGCAAGCGGCCTCGTGTTCGCGATCGCCCTCGTCTATCTGCTGATGGTCGTCAATTTTCAGTCGTGGCTCGATCCGTTCATCACCATCAGCGGTTTGCCGGGCTCGCTCGCGGGGATTGCGTGGATGTTGTTCAGCACGGGCACGACCGTTAGCGTGCCGGCGCTGACCGGCACCATTCTGTGTATCGGCATTGCCACGGCCAACAGCATTCTTGTAATCAACACCGCACGTGAATTCCACCACGGCGGCAAGCCGCCGCTGCAGGCCGCGCTCGAGGCAGGCTTCAGCCGCTTCCGTCCGGTGCTGATGACCGCGCTCGCGATGCTGATCGGCATGCTGCCAATGGCCCTCGGCCTCGGCGACGGTGGCGAACAGAACGCGCCGCTCGGCCGCGCGGTGATTGGTGGCCTTGCGCTTGGCACGGTGTCCACCTTGCTGTTTGTTCCGGTCGTCTACGGGATGGTGCATGCGTGGCTCGACAAACGCCGCGCGGCTCGCACTGCCGCAGAAGAATCCCGCGTTCCCGCCCGCACACTTTGACTCCGACGAGAACTAGCTCATGAACAATCCATCACTTCCGCCGGACCTCGGCGACAGGTCTGAACCGGCTGTTGAGGCTGATCGAGCCGCCAACATGGCCTCAAGCCCGAAGCCGGGCCGTCGCGTGTGGCCGTTCGCATTGGCTGGCCTCGCAGCGGCGTTGCTGATCGTCGGTATCGTGCCGCGTCTGCACGCAAGCGCAGCGCTGACACAACAGACGCAAGCGCAAAGCGTCCTCAGCGTGTCCGTGGTCGCGCCACGCCCCGCGCCGGCCGTCAACGAGTTGCTGCTGCCCGGCGCGGTAACACCATTCGCCGAAGCATCGATCTATGCGCGCACGAGCGGCTATCTCGGGCACTGGAACACCGACATCGGTGCCCAGGTGAAAAGCGGCCAGACGCTCGCCACGATCGACGCGCCCGATCTCGACGCACAACTGCGCCAGGCCCGTGCCGACGAAGCCACCGCGCAGGCCAACTTCGACTTCGCGAAGACCACGGCGCAGCGCTGGCAGGAGATGCTGAAAACGCAATCGGTCGCGCAGCAGGACGCCGATACGAAAGTCAGCGACATGGAAGCGCGTCGCGCGATGCTGGCGTCGGCGCAGGCCAATGTCGCCCATCTCGCCGAGCTGGTGTCGTACGAGAAGATCACCGCACCGTTCGACGGCACGATCACCGCGCGCAACGTCGATGTCGGCGCACTCGTGACGGCGGGTGGCACACCCGGCACGGCGGGTATGTCGGGCGAACTGTTTCACATCCAGCAAACCGGCGTGCTACGCGTGTTCGTCGACGTGCCTCAGAACGACGCGCCCTACGTCACGCCCGAGACCGGCGTTTATCTGACCGCGCAGCAATATCCCGGACGGCACATCGCCGCAAAGGTTGCGCGGACAACCGGCTCGATCGATCCGTCGAGCCGCACGCTGCGCGTCGAGGTCGACGTCGATAACAAGGATGGCGCGGTGATGCCAGGTGCTTATGTGCAGGTGCATCTGCAGTTGCAGTCGACCACACCGGCGCTCGATCTGCCGGTGAGCGCCCTGCTCTTCCGCCCCGACGGCGTGACGGTCGCCGTGGTCGACGGCAATGGCCGTGCGGCGCTCAAGACGGTGCACATCGGCCGCGACTTCGGCACGCAAGTGGAAATCACCACAGGCCTCGCGGCGACCGACCGCGTGATCGATAACCCAGGCGATTCGCTGAGTACCGGCCAGCTCGTGCAGATCGCGCCGGCCACGCATAGCTGAGCGCCAGTCATCGAAAGGACGAGCCGAATGTCTCCCATATCTCTTCCACGCCCGTTGTTCCGCCGTTCGATCGTGGCCACGCTGATCGGCGCACTGCTGAGCGCCTGCTCGACTTTGCCGCCGTACCAGCGCCCCACCGCAGATATCCCCGCACAGTACGCCGGCGCGGCGCCTGGCTGGACCCAGGCCGCACCTGCCGACGCCGCACCGCGGGGCCCCTGGTGGACGATCTTCAACGATCCGGTGCTGAACCAGCTCGAAGCGCGCGTCGACGTGTCGAATCAGACCGTGCGCAAGGCGGTCGCGCAGGTGCAGCAAGCGCGCTCGATGGTGGATTACCAGCGTGCCGGTTTCTTCCCGACCGTCACTGCCGGTGTCGCCCAGAATCGTTCGAGAACCTCGCAGAATCTCGTGGACCGTGCGCTGGCGGGCAAGACCATTCCCGACTATTCGGCCGGCGTATCGGCGAGCTGGGAGCCGGATCTGTTCGGCCGCGTGCGCGATAGCGTGACCAGCGCGAAGGCCGATGCTGAGGCGAGCGAAGCGGATCTCGAAGCCGTGCGTCTGTCGATGAGCGCCGATCTCGCAGTCGACTATTTCTCTCTGCGCTCGCTCGACACGCAAAAGAAGCTGCTCGACGACAGTGTGACCGCCTACGCCGCCGCCTTGAAGCTGCTGCAGCAGCAACTGAAAGACGGCGCGATCGATGCCTCAGCGGTCGCTCAGGCCACCACCCAACTCGAAGCGACGCGCACGCAGGACACCGACATCGACGTGACGCGCGCGCAGATGCAGCATGCGATTGCCACGCTGATCGGCGAGCCCGCCTCCACCTTCACGCTGCCGCCGAACGGATCGGCTGCGACGCCGCCGGCCATTCCCATAGGCGTGCCGTCGCAACTGCTCGAACGACGCCCCGACATTGCCGCTGCCGAACGGCGCGTGGCGTCGGCGAATGCACAGATCGGCGAGGCGCACGCGGCCTTCTTCCCCGATCTGGTGCTGTCGGCAAGCGCTGGGTTGGAAAGCACCTTCTTCGCGCCATGGCTGAGCGCACCGAGTCTGTTCTGGTCGCTCGGATCGCAACTCGCCGGCACGCTGTTCGACGGCGGCCGGCGCACGGCCACTCTGCATGGCGCGACGGCGCAATACGACGGTACGGTCGCCGACTACCGGCAATCGGTGTTGGTGGCCTTCCAGCAGGTCGAGGACAATCTGTCCGCCTTGCATTCGCTCGCGGACGAAGCCGCCTGCCAGCAGCGCGCGACCACGGCCGCGGATCTGTCGCTGCGGCTCACGACAAACCGCTTCAACGCGGGCGCGGTTAGTTATCTCGATGTGGTGACCGCGCAAACCATCGCGCTGACGAACGAGCGCACCGCGGATCAGATTGCGGCGCGGCAGTTGGAATCGAGCGTACTGTTGTTAAAGGCGCTGGGTGGGACGTGGGATGGCCCTAAACCCGCCGGAACGTAAGCACGAACCGCGTGCTCTGCGCGTCGCTCTCCGCATGCACCGTGCCGCCGTGCAACTCCATGATTGTGCGGACGATGGCAAGCCCGAGCCCCGTCGAACCCGTGGACCCTTGCGACACACCGGACGACGGCAAGGCGCTGCGCGACGGATCGACGCGATAGAAACGGTCGAAAATCCGTTCGAGGTGCTCGGCGGCGATCGGCTGCCCCTGGTTCGACACGGTGATACGCACCGAATCGGCCGATGCGCGAACATCGAGCGCGATCTCGCCGCCGCGTGGCGTGTAGCGAATCGCGTTGGCGAGCAGATTGCTGACGGCGCGACGAAACAGTTCGAGATCCGCCGTCAGCGTCGCCGCACCGGTGACCTGCACCCTGACATTCGCATCGTCAGCGATGCCCTCGAAGTATTCGGCGATCCGCGTCAGTTCCTGCCCCGCCTCGAACGCGCGCATATGTTTGACGAACTGCGGATGCTCGGCGCGTGCAAGAAACAGCACGTTTTCGATCATTCGGGAGAGCCGGTCGCACTCTTCCAGATTCGATGCGAGCAGGGATTCATATTCGTCGGTGGAGCGTGGCCGGGCAAGTGCGACTTCGGCGGCGCCGCGCATGTTGCTAATCGGTGTGCGCATATCGTGTGCGAGGTCGGCCGTGAAACGCGACAGGCGCTGAAAGCCGTGATCGACGCGTTCGAGCATGGCATTGAGCGCGCTTACCAGTGCTTCAAGTTCGCTCGGCACGCGCGCCACCGTGACCCGCGTGTTCAGGCGATTGACCGTAACGAGGCCCGCACTCGCCGCGATATCGCGCAAGGGCCGCAAGGCGGCACGAATCAGCAGATAGCTCAGCAGCATCGTCAGAATCACGCCGGCTGCGCCTGCCAGGTTGAGCTTGTCGCGATAGCGGTCGAGTAGCCGCCAGCGGTCGCTCATGTTGCGCGCAATCAACACGGTCGCGGTGTCGCCGTCGTGCAGCCGCGCGTCCGCGAGGATGCCGCGGATCGGTGCACCGTTGCGGCCGGTCCAGTTGCCGATATCCACGTCGGTGATGCGCGCCGCAGCGGGAATGCGCGTGAGCGGCGGCAGCGCGGCGATCGTCTCGACGCCGCCAGCTTCAGCGGTCTCGCCGGGGTCGTGGATATCGCTTGCCGCGCCTCCTTCGCCCGTTTCGCTTGCCGCATTGGGTGCAACGGAAGCATCAGGCGCATTTGAAACTGCCGAGGCAGCCCCGGTCGCCGCGTCACCCTGCGGCGCAAACGTCTCCCCGGCGTTGTGTTCGATCGACATACGCCCATCGGGACCGAACACCTCCATCGACATCGCTTCATTGCCCAGCACGATGCTGATCAACCGGTCACCGTGCTCGCGAATCCCTTTCGGCGTAGCGAGCTCCTCGGCGAGCCGCCGTGCGTGGCGCGCCGCCAGCACGATGTCGAGGTCGTCCTGCGCCTGGATCTGCTTCCCCAGCGCAAGGTACAGAAAACTCCCGGCGAGCACGAAAACCGCGAGCGTGGTGACACCGAAGGCAAGTGTAAGCGTCGCGGCGAGCGAGCGGCGGCGCATCAAGCGGCGTCCTTCAATTCGAGCACATAGCCGACGCCGCGTACCGTGTGAATCAGCTTGACGGGAAAGTTATCGTCGATCTTGGTGCGCAGCCGGCGGATCGCGACTTCGACGACATTCGTGTCGCTGTCGAAATTCATGTCCCACACATAGGACGCGATCTGCGTGCGGCTCAGCACTTCGCCCTGGCGGCGCGCAAGCAACTGCAGCAGCGAAAACTCGCGCGGCGTGAGGTCGATACGCACGCCGCCGCGTTTCACGCGCCGGCGATTGACGTCCATTTCCAGATCGCCCACCTTGATCAGTTCGCTTTCGCGCGGCGGCCCCCGGCGCGCCAGCGTGCGCACCCGGGCCAGCAATTCGACGAAGGCGAAGGGCTTGACGAGGTAATCGTCTGCGCCGAGTTCGAGGCCGCGCACGCGGTCGTCGACGTCGTCACGGGCGGTGAGAAACAGCACCGGCGTGGTACGCGTGGTGCGCAAGGTCTTGACGACGGTCCAGCCGTCCATGCCGGGCAGCATCACGTCGAGCACGATCACGTCGTACTCTTCTTCCTGCGCGAGGAGCAGCCCTTGTGGGCCATCGTTCGCGACATCGACCGCGTAGCCGGATTCTTCCAGGCCTTTCTTCAGATAAGCCGCTGTTTTGAGCTCGTCCTCGATCACCAGGATTCGCATGGGAGTGCTCCGCTGTGCTTGACCCTAAATCATACCGGCAAGCGGAGCGTCTGGTGATTACGATTCGGTAATGTTGGCCGGGGACGGCAGCCGGCCATACCCGTTCGCACAACGGCAAATGGCCACTCCCGGCTCAAGCGCGCTGCGTTCCTACTCGACGTTATCCGTCACATCCGTCATCCGGACCATATGCGGCTTGACGACATCGTCTTCCTCGTCCGCAGCCGTGGGTGGATGAATCAGTGCTTCGAGCCGCGCCTTGGTAGCAAGAAATTCCGGCGACGTGGCCTGCGAATAGTCGCGCGGACGTGGCACCGGCACCTCGATCAATTCCTGCACCTCGCCGGGATTTGCCTTCAGGACCAGGATGCGGTCGGCGAGAAAAATCGCTTCGTCCAGATCGTGCGTAATGAACAGCACGGTCACATCGATATTGCGCCAGATATCGAGCAAATGCGTCTGCATCTTCGCGCGGGTCTGCGCATCGAGCGCGCCGAACGGCTCATCCATCAGCAGAATCCGCGGCCGGTTCGCGAGCGCGCGAGCAATCGCCACGCGCTGCTTCATCCCGCCGGACAATTGATGCGGATACGCGTTGGCGAACTTCGTCAGACCGACCAGATCGAGCCATTGCAGCGCGTCGCGCTCAGCGTGCATGCTGCTGTGGCCGTTCATCTTCAAGCCGAACATGACGTTCTTTTTGACCGTCAGCCACGGAAACAGCGTGTAGCCCTGGAACACCATGCCGCGATCGGCGCCGGGCCCCTCTACCGGCTTGCCGTCGAGCAACACGCTGCCGCTCGTTTGCCGCTCGAGGCCCGCGAGAATGCGGATCAAGGTCGACTTGCCGCAGCCCGACGGTCCGATCACGCAGACGAACTCGCGCCGATGCGTTTTGAAGCTGATGCCGTTCAATGCGGTGCACTCGCCTTGCGCGCTCTCGAAGCGCTTGTCGAGATCGCGAACTTCGAGGATCACCTCGCGCGACTTCAGGCGGTCGAAACGCTCACGCACCGCTTCGGACTGGATAAGGTATGACGGAATCGGTTGCGGATTTAACATGATTGAATCCTTGAATGCGGTGCAATGAGGTGCTGTGCGCTGCGATGTGTGGCATCAGGCCGTGGCGCGATCGGTCCCGCTACGCCTTGAGCGTGCGGTCCCACGGAAACAGCTTGCGGCCGACATAGGCCAGCACGAGATCGGTGCCGAGTCCGATAATCCCGATCATCATGATCGCCGCATAGACGTTGTCGAAATGCTCATAGCGCGCCTGCTGCGTGATGTACCACGTGATACCGGAACTGGTACCGACCAGTTCCGCCACGATCAGATACGTCCATGCCCAGCCGAGCAGGATGCGCTGGTCGCGGTACAGGTCGGGCAGGATGCCGGGAATCACCACATGCGTTAGCAGCCTGAGTTTCTTCGTGCCGAGCGTCATTGCCGCTTCGAACAGGCCGTACTCCAGCTTGCGCGTGGTGTTCGCCACGATCAGCACCTGCTGGAACAGCGTGCCGATCACGATGATGGCAATCTTCGGACCGTCATAAATACCGAGGATCGCCACCATCAGCGCACCGAACGCGGGCGCCGGCAAGTAGCGGAAGAACTCGAAAAACGGCTCCTGCAGCCGCGCAATCGCGCTGTAAGTCCCGCAGACGATGCCGATTGGCACGCCGATCACCGACGACAGCAGAAAGCCCCAGAAGATCACCTGAATGCTGTGCCACAGGCTTTGATGCAGCCATACGCCGTCGCGCGACGCAGGGGGCGTCGTGAACGCGGTGTAGAACGCACGCAGCACTTCGTGGGGCGCGGGCAGGTAGACCGGGTTGACCGGCTCGCCCGTCGGCAATGCCGTGTGGCCGGCTTGCGCATGGCTCAGTTCGTCGGCGAACACGTCCTTGTCGACGCGCATGCCGGGCTGGAAATAGTCGACGCTGCCCGGGCTCTCGACCAGCACCTGCGGATGCCAGACGAACGGCACGTAGCTGACGATGCACCATACGAGAACCGGCAACAAAAACGAGCCGAAGCCCAATAGCCACTTGCCGCGTGCGGAGAGTTCGCGGCGCACCGCGAACCAGTCGCTTCTGTTAATTACGGTCATGGGATTCTCCGGGGCAGCGTTCGGTGTCGGAACTCGATCCGCCTGACTTGCAGCGCGACTGCAGCGCCACAAGCAACATCGATTTGAACAGTTCGTCGGCTTGCTTCATTTGCACGTTGCCTCCTCGGTGGTCCCGGCCGCCACGTCGGCACGCAGCACCATCAAGCGCTGACCCGCAACAACTGCCGCGCCGGCCGCACAATCGATCGTTTCGATCACACCGTCTTCGGTGACGGCAACGGACACTTCCATCTTCATCGATTCGACGATTGCCACTACCTGCCCTTCGCTCACGCGTTCGCCTTCGCTGACGAGCAGTTTCCAGACGCTGCCCGAGACAT
The DNA here is from genome assembly GCF_030511745.1 of Paraburkholderia sp. SECH4. Classification (NCBI taxonomy): domain Bacteria; kingdom Pseudomonadati; phylum Pseudomonadota; class Betaproteobacteria; order Burkholderiales; family Burkholderiaceae; genus Paraburkholderia; species Paraburkholderia sp. SECH4. The sequence continues at coordinate 208,967 of NZ_JALOCP010000011.1, read as the reverse complement.
CGGCGACGATGCTCTGCTGACCGGCCGCCAATGCGTCGTCCGCCCCGTTGCCGGTAGCCGAACCCGCGTCGCTGCCCTGCTCGCCGACATACTCGGCGTGCCCCGCTGCGTTCCAGCGTTCGCGCTCTTCGTCGAACGCCGCCTGTTGCAGGCGTTTGAAGGCGGAGATCGATTCGGCTTCATCCTTCAAGAAGCGGTTGTACGCGCCGAGGTCGAACACCGATTCCTCGATCTCCAGACTCGCGCGACCTGCGATGAAGTCGGCGCGCAGCTCGGCCAACTCGGCCTCGCTGACTTCGTAGAAGCGGATCTCGTCGAAAAACCGCAGCAGCCACGGCTTGCCGGCTTCGAATTCGCGCGTGGTGCGATAGCGGTTCCACATCTGCACGGTGCGGCCGACAAACTGATAGCCGCCCGGCCCTTCCATGCCATACACGCACAGATAGGCGCCGCCGATTCCCACCGCATTCTCCGGCGTCCAGGTGCGCGCCGGGTTGTATTTGGTCGTGACGAGCCGGTGGCGCGGATCGAGCGGCGTCGCCACCGGCGCGCCGAGATAGACGTCGCCGAGACCCATCACCAGGTAACGCGCGTCGAAGACGATGCGCTTCACGTCGTCGATGCTATCCAGACCGTTGATGCGGCGAATGAACTCGATATTGCTCGGGCACCACGGCGCATCGGGCCGCACCGACTGCATGTAGCGTTCGATCGCGATCCGCGTCGACGGGTCGTCCCATGACAGCGGCAGATGCACGATGCGGTTCGGCACGCGCATCTCGTCGACGGCGGGCAGTTCGCGCTCGGCCTGCTGAAGATGCGCGAGCAAGGTGTCGTGCGACAGCGTGCGCGGGTCGAAATGCACCTGCAGCGAACGGATGCCCGGCGTGAGATCGACGATGCCGGGCAGCCGGTGTGCATCGAGCCAGTTCATCAACGCATGCACGCGAAAGCGCAAGTTCAGGTCCAGCATAAGCGGGCCGTATTCGACCAGCACGTTCTGATCGCCGGAGCGGCGGTAGACCACGCCCGTGCCCTCACCGGCCGATGGATCGCTGTAGAGAATGCAATCGTGAGCGTTGAGGTTTGTCGTTGCTGCGGTTGCTGTAGGTGCCGCAGACGCCATCGACAGCGCTTGCGCGCGTACCGGTTCGAACCGCACCGCATCCCCCGGCCGCAGTTGCCCGAGCTTCCATAGCTCGTCGCCCACCACGGTTACTGGACAGACGAAACCGCCGAGGCTCGGACCGTCCGGGCCGAGAATCACCGGCATGTCGCCGGTGAAATCGACCGCGCCGACCGCATACGCGTTGTCGTGAATATTCGACGGATGCAGCCCGGCCTCGCCGCCGTCCGTGCGCGCCCATTGCGGCTTCGGGCCGATCAGCCGGACGCCTGTGCGGCTTGAGTTGTAGTGAACCGTCCAGCGCGTGCCGTACAGCATCGCGATGTCGTCGGGCGTGAAGAAGTCCGGTGCACCGTGGGGACCGTCGAGCACGCCGAGGGTCCAGTCGTGCGTCAGCGCCGGCACGCGCGCCGGATCGAGTTGCGCGCCCGCTTCGCCGCGACCTGCGTCGGCGGCAAGATGCAGCACGTCGCCCTTGCGCAAGGCGCGCCCCGCGTGGCCGCCGAATTGGCCCAGCGTGAAGGTGGCCTTGCTGCCGAGATAATCCGGCACCTGCAAGCCGCCCTTGAGCGCGAGACAGGCACGCATGCCCGCGCCGGTCACGCCGCCGAGCTTGAGCACCGAACCCGCCGGTGCCCGCGTGACCTGCCAGAGCGTGGCCGGTTGGCCGTCGAGTGTGGCGGCGAGCGGCGCGCCGCCCAGCACGAACAGCGTCGCGGTGTTGAAGCGCAGTGTCGCGCCGACCATCGCGCATTCGAGTCCCGCCGCGTCGGCCGGATTGCCGAGCAGTTCGTTGGCAAGGCGGAACGACAGATCGTCCATGGGGCCCGACGGTGGCACGCCGATGTCCCAGTAGCCAACCCGTCCCGGCGTCTGCTGCACGGTGGTCTGCACGCCGCCGTCGAGCACGTCGATAGTGTGCGGCGCGAACACGAAGCGCGTGAGGAAGGCGGTGGTTTGCTCGCCGCGCGCGAAGGTCGCCGAACCGGCGATGGCGCGCAGATAGTCGAGGTTCGTCTCGATGCCGTACAACTGGGTTTGCGCCAACGCGGCGCGCATGGCGGCGAGCGCGGCATCGCGTGTTGCGCCCTTGACGATGATCTTCGCGAGCAGCGGGTCGTAAAACGCGCTGACTTCGGTGCCTGCATCGACCCAGGTGTCGACCCGCGCATCGGCGGAGAAAGCGACGTGGGTCAGCACGCCCGCGCTCGGCTGAAACTGCTTGTGCGGATCTTCAGCGTACAAGCGGACCTGGATGCTCGCCCCGCTGGGCGTCGCAACCAGCGTGTCGAGCGGCGCAAGTGCGCCCCCTGCCTGACGAATCATCCACTCGACCAGGTCGACACCCGTCACCTCCTCCGTAACGCAATGCTCGACCTGCAGCCGCGTGTTCACCTCGAGGAAATAGAAGCGCCGCGTGTCGGCGTCGAATACGAACTCGACCGTGCCGGCTGATTCATACTTCACAGCCTGCGCGAGGCGCACGGCACTCGCATGCAACGCCGCGCGTTCCGCTTGTGTCAGACCGGGTGCGGGCGTTTCCTCGATCACCTTCTGATTGCGCCGCTGCACCGAGCAGTCGCGTTCGCCGAGCGCGATCACGCCGCCCCGGCCGTCGCCAAAAATCTGCACTTCGATATGGCGCGCGTTCTCGACGAATTTCTCGATGTAGACACCCGCGTTCGCGAAGTTGGCCTCGCCAAGCCGGGCGACCGATGCGAACACGCTCTCCAGTTGTGCCGCATCGCGGCACAGCGACATGCCGATGCCGCCGCCGCCCGCGGTGCTTTTCAGCATCACGGGATAGCCGATCGATTCGGCCTCGCTTAGCGCGGCAGTTACATCAGGCAGTAGGCCGGTGCCGGGTAGTAGCGCCACGTCGTTCGCTCGTGCCAGTTCACGTGCCGTGTGCTTCAAGCCGAATTCACGCATCTGCGCGGGGCGCGGCCCGATGAAACGGATGCCCGCGTCTTCGCAGGCCTGCGCGAAAGCCGCATTCTCCGAGAGAAAACCGTAGCCGGGATGCACGGCATTCGCGCCGGTCGCACGCGCCGCCTCGAGAATCGCTGCGCTATTCAGATAGCTGGCGGCCGCCACCGCCGGGCCGATGCAGATCGATTCGTCAGCGAGCATCACGTGCATGGCGTGGCGATCGGCCTTTGAATAGACCGCAACCGACGCAATGCCGAGGCGTTTGAGCGTGCGAATCACACGGCAGGCAATTTCGCCGCGATTGGCAATCAGGACTTTGTCGAATGTCATTGGGCGTCCCAGATGGTCAGCCGCACGGGCGTCGGGTTGTAGCCGTTGCACGGATTGTTCAACTGCGGACAGTTCGAGATCAGTACGGTCACGTCCATCTCGGCGCGCATCTCGACGTATTTACCCGGTGCCGAAATGCCGTCTTCGAAGGTCAGTTTGCCGAGTGGTGTCACCGGCACATTCATGAAAAAGTTGATATTGCTGACGATGTCGCGCTTGGTGAGCTGCGTGCCCACGCCGCAGGTGCAATGCGTAATAGCATGCAGGAAACTGTCGCGGCAGCTATGCATATAGCGTTTGTCGAGCGCGTAACGCACCGTGTTGCTCTCGGCGGCACAGGCTCCGCCGAGCGTGTCGTGACGCCCGCAGGTGTCCGCGACGATGGTCAGCATCGGCTTGCCCAAGTTCGACATCAGCACGCTGCCCGCGGACAGATAGAGATTGCGTTGCGCGCGAATCGTGTCCTGCGCGCTGTAGCGTTCGAGCGGATCGGCGCTGTTGTAGAACAGCGTGTCGACGGCCTGATTGCCTTCCAGGTCGAGAATGCGGAACAGTTGGCCGCGTTTGATTTCATGCAGCCACGGCTCGCCGGAGGGCAGCGTGAGGTCGTAGACCGCGTGACGGATGTCGAGTTTGCTTTCGATGATAGGCATCGCGGGTCTCCTTAAACGAACAGACGATCGGTGTTGACGAAGCCGCGCCCGTTCTCAGGACAGGCGGAGCGGCAAGGATCGTCAGCCGGTACGGAGGCGTCGGCGGCGTACGCGCGATACGCGATCAGCTTGACGGGTCTCGGTTCGTATTCGGAGGAAGGGTTCAGCGGATGCGGTGCGCTCGAAAACGCGGCGAGCGTGTCCATTTCGAAGCGCAGATCGAAGGTCGCGCCGGCAGCGGAATGTCCCGCGACGAAGTCGAGCGAGCCATCCTCACCGATCGCGAGCTTGCTGAAAAAGTTGATATTGGCGACGAGATCGCGCGTGCCCAGACCGTGTTTGGCCAGTTCGAGCAAGAGGCTGTCGCGGCCGTTGCGGACCATCGCATTGCGATGTTGCTGATAGCTGGCCGCGCCGTATTTGTCGGCGAACAGTTCGGCGTCGCCGAGGCCGCCTAGCGGATCGTGCCAGCCGAGCGTATCGGCGGTGATCGACGCCATGACGCGGCCCATATCCGAATAGAGCACGTGACCGCGTGTCAGATGCGCGGTGTGTTGTGCCTTCAAGGTATCGGCCATGTTGTAGCGTTCGAGCGGTTCGTCGTGCCGGTAGAACACGGCGGCCAGATTGGCGCCGCCCTCGGGATCGACGATGCGCAGCGCCATGCCACGGCGCAGCACGCCGGACCAATGCGTGCCGGCAGGAATCACTGTTTCCCACAACACATGCGGGATCGGTGCGAGATCGACTGAGGTTTGCGTCGACATGGAGGCTCCAGGTATCGGTTGGGAAAAAGCATGAGAGGGCGATTGACCGACATCGCGACCTCCCGGGCTTTTATCCCTCCGTGGAGCCTCGCCGGCGCCTTGAAAGAAGGTGAACGGCAAGACCGGATTGCTCTCGGACCAGACATCGTGTGTGCGCTTTGAAGCCTTCTGGAAGCCTTTAAAGCGGTACGACCGGAACCCTAGCGATCCTGAAGATGATGCAAATTACTTCGCACCTCTCGCTGCGTAGCTAAGCGAGTTGCGTGCCAGCGTGATGTTGCTGAGGCCGCAGGCGCATTGTGGCAAGGGATTGAATGGTATCGGCGGCACAATGCGGCAAGCAGAGGTTCATTGGCTTGATGGCGCACGCACCACGGCCGAGGGCAAACCGGCACCAGTTGAATGCGCGAAGCACCATGATTGGGCCGCGCGATTACGTTTATCACAGGTCGTAGGGGCTCTGCACGATGGCACGGTGTGTGCGTGATAAGGCGTCACACACTTCACCGCCCTCATCCGACCATGCTCACGCTTGCCACGCTTCGCCGCACGCTCTACACGCTGATGTCGGCACGTTTCATCGAACTGCAAAAGCAACGGCGCCGCTCGTAGACTAGGCTGCGCGTTAGTTGAGAACCTGTGTCTTGCAAGCGCGTTCCGGCCAGATAACCAGCACTAAACGCGCTTCCGGGGCGGCCACACACACGGCCTCAATGAGTGCCATCAGTCAGGCAACATCCTGCTCAGTACCCGCATAACGAGCCTGCTGCCCAAAGCTCGCCAACCCCTTCGACCCCTCCGGCAACACCAACTCACCGCGCTCGAGGCGCTGCTTCAAATAGGTAAAGCTCTGCGCCGTCTGCGCGAACAGATGATCTCCCGCCGAAACCGGCGGGTATTTCGCCAGCGCCTCGGGTGTTGCAAACTGCGGCAGTGGCGCAACCACGGTGCGGTAGTCGCAGGCAAAGAAGAGCGGAAACGAGTAGCGCTCTTCCCTCACCTTGCGCACGCGATGTGACGTCGCCACGTACGTACCGCCCGTCCATACCTCCAGCATGTCGCCGATGTTCACGACAAACGCGTTGTCGACCGGTGGCGCGTCGATCCACTCACCCTCGCCGTTCATCACTTCGAGGCCAGGGGCCGTCGGCAGCAGGATCGTGAAGCACTCATAGTCGGTATGCGCACCGATGCCCGGCCGGTCTTCCGCGGACGGGTCGAAGGGATAGTGAAGCAGGCGCAGTTGGCTCGGGGGTTTCTGCAAATAGCTGTCGAAATGCGTCTCCGGCAAGCCGAGTGCAAGCGAGAAGCCCCGGAACAACGCGCGGCCGAGCGCGAACGCCGCCTCGTAGTAGCCGCCGATCGCTTCACGAAAGCCTGGCTGCTCGGGCCACAAATTCGGCCCGAGCATCGGCGTGCCGGCCCGGACATCCGGGTCGTCGGGCGGCAGTTCCCGGCCCGTGTCGAAACCTTCCTTCCTGTCGCGCTTGCCGCCTGCGAAAACCTCTTCGCCTTCGGGTACATAGCCACGATGCGCAGTCGATTTGCCGATGTAATAGCGCATCTTCCAGTCGTCGGGGGCGGCGAAGAACTGCTTGGCCTGATCTATTAGCGCAGCTTGCTGTGCACGCGAGACCTGATGGCCGGTGACGTAGAAAAAACCCGCGTCACGCGCCGCGCGGTCGAGTTCGCGGGCGGTTGCAAGACGCTGGTCGGGATCATCGCTAAAAAGGCCGCTGACGTCGACGATGGGCAGACGGTCGAAACGCGTGTGGGATTGGCTCATGAGCTTGGCTTATACGGGCTGCGGTTCGGTGGGCGATTGAGTCGGCGAATGCATTTGCGCGGACAGGTTCGCTTGCGATTCGGTTTGCAGGCCGCCACGCGCCTCACGTCCGGCAAGAAACGCCGCGATGTGACGTCGCTCTTCGCGCCCCATCCACGTGTTGATCTCCCATAGATCGGCCACCGGAGCATTCGTGAACGGCAAAGTGTGCAGATAACCGTCGGGGCCGAACTCGGGTGTCATCGTCGTGGTCGTATAGCCCCTATCGACCTGCGCGCTCCACAGCGCCTCCCAGATCCGCTGATGCGAGGCGAGGCAGTCCGCGTACTCAGGTGCAGCCGGATGCGGCACCTGCGGACCTTGCGGATAGCCAACACGCCCGTGCAGATGATGCGCATGCGGCGCAAGCTCGAGGATCGTGTCCCACTCGCTGTCGAGAAGACGCTCGCACACCGATACCCAATGGCTGAAGTCGCAAGTCAGCTTGAGGTCCGGCACGGCACGCGCGACGTCGCGGGTAATCCATGGGTTGTAGAACGAGCGGCCGCGATGCGTCTCGAAGCTGCAGATCACCTCGTGCTTCGCGGCGATTTCCACCGCGCGCGTGAAGAAATCCACCTGTGTGGCGGCCGGCCATGCGTCGCAGCCCGCCATCACATTGAAAAAGCGTGGCTTGAGTGGCTTGCCCCATATGATTTTTTCCTCGAAGTCGCGCAAGTGGTCCGCCGGCGTGGCGGACCGTTCCGGCACATAACTGCCCGCCGTCGTAATTTCCGCAATGAACTCGAGACGTTCATCCGCGATTGCCTGCGCAAACGCTTCACGCTCAACCCCACCCGTCGGAACCGGCGCTTCGATACCGTCGAACCCGGCGGCACGTACCATTGGCGCCGCATCATGCGGACCGCCGTCGAATCCCCAGAACGTCTTGAACAGTTCGAATTTCATCGCGTCTCCAATTACATGCAAAATTGCATGCAATGGTACACACGAAATTCCTTCGCCAATAAAATATCTCGGCTGCGCCATGCATAATTCTGGCGCGCCCGATTTCCGGCGCGATTCGCACTTAAACTGTGCACCCCTCCTCCTCGTGGTGAATCGATGAAGAAGAAACTTGCGCGTAACAAGGGGCAAGCCGTCGCGCGCGCCATTCTCGACATGGACTGGCAGTGGTCCTCGCATTTCGGCGACCTGGGGCTGAACGACCTCAACTACAGCGATCTGTTTTGCCGGATGTGGGTCGAACCGGAAGATGACTTCGCCAAGACGGCGCTCTACGAGTTCATGCCTGGCGTGAGCCGCCGCACCGCGGTGCGCTATGTACAGGAGCTGATCGACGCCGGCTGGCTGCTGGAGACGAGTTCCGAAGCGGATCGCCGCATCAAACGGATCAGTCTCGCGGCCTCGATCGAGGAACGCCTCGAGCAGTTTCTCGCCTACGTGCATCAGCGTTTTGCCACCTTGGATTGAGCCTTTGACGCCACGTCTGCGTTGAAGCATTCGCATAACAAGCACTCCGAGGCATCGCGCAATCCGGCTGGCATATTTCTCGCTAGATTAATTGCCGAGAGGTGCGGCAGCGTCGCATCTTAGGGATGCTAGGGTTCCGGTTCGCGAGAATGTCTGGTCCGAGAGCAGCCCGGTGCACCTGTTCGTTCGATTCGGACTTGATCCGGGAACGAGCTGGCCGCACTACACGGCGGGACAAAAGCCCGGGAGATTGGCGATAGCGATGCCTATCGTGCCTCTCCGTGGCCGGCGTTTGTCTCCCGCAGTTTTCGCACAGTGTCCGCACCAATCGGATTCTCGCGGGAATCGGTCATGTTGTTTTATCGCGCAGTCGCCGCGCGATCCAACTCAACAATCGCAATTGACCGGTCTCCTGGAGAAAACGATGAAACGCTTCGAATCCGCCCGTACGTCCCTCACCTTACTGAGCAGCCTTGCCTCGTCGCGCCGTGTGCGTGGCGCGATCGCCGGCGCTGCCGCCGCGGTCGCCATCGGCTTCGCCGCCGCGCCTGCACAAGCCGCCACACCCCTCGCCATCGGCTATAGCGACTGGCCCGGCTTCGTCGCGTTCCAGGTTGCCATCGACAAAGGCTGGTTCAAGGAAGCCGGCGTGGATGTCAATTTCCAGTGGTTCGACTACTCGGCTTCGCTCGATGCGTTCTCCGCCGGCAAGCTCGACGCGGTCGGCGCAACCAACGGCGATGCGCTGGTCACCGGCGCAAGCGGCGCCAAAAACGTGATGATTCTCCTGACCGACTACTCGAGCGGCAACGACATGATCGTGGCCAAGCCACCCATTCGCACCGTGGCCGGACTCAAGGGCAAGAAGGTCGGCGTCGAAATGGGTCTGGTCGATCACCTGTTGCTGGACACGGCGCTCGAAAAGCATGCGCTCAAGGAATCGGACATCACGCTCGTCAACGCGAAGACGAATGAGTTGCCGCAAGTGCTGGCGTCGTCCGGCGACGTCGCAGCGGTCGGCGCATGGCAACCGAACGCGGGCGAGGCACTCAAGCGCGTGCCGGGCTCACGTCCGATCTTCACCTCGGCCGACGCGCCAGGGCTGATCTACGACGCGATCACGGTCAATCCGGTCAGTCTGCAGTCGCGCAAGGCCGACTGGGTCAAGGTGATCAAGGTCTGGTATCGCTGCGTGGCTTACATCAACGATCCAAAGACGCAACCGGATGCCGTCAAGATCATGTCCGCGCGCGTCGGCCTGACGCCGGCCCAATATCTGCCGTTGCTGAAAGGCACGCACCTGCTCGACGCGACGGCGGCGAGGAAGGCCTTCGTCAAAGGTGACGGGCTGGACTCGGTGTACGGTTCGAGCGTGAACGCGGACAAGTTCAATGTACGCAACGCGGTCTACAAGCAATCGCAGAACGTGAGCGCCTATCTCGATCCGGCGCTGACCAATGCGCCGTAAGTAGCGCTGGCCGGGCGTCTATAGCTATACACGGTAATATGGGGGCAGCACGCTCCGTCGCTGCACACATGCGCTTCATTGCGGCGCCGGAGGACGGCCACAAGGAGGCAATCGTGTATAAAAACCGGTCTCGCTATCACGCCCTGGTTGCGCTGGCACCCGTACTGGCGCTGCTTTTGTCGCTTCTGCTGCTGGCCCAGCCGCGATCCGTGTTAGCCAGCGAAGATAGCGCCAACGGCAGCGCGGAAGCCGCGGGCCAGCGCGCCCGCTTTGCCAAAGAATTCTGCGGAGGCTCCGAGCAGGACGTGGTCGAGTACAAGGAGAAACTCAGAAAGGTCCTGACCGAAGCCAGCCAGTTCGATACGCGCTGGCAGTCGGGCTGGCAGCGCGGGGATAGCGATGCGATCCAGATGCGCGCGCTGCAACTCAACTCCCCGTCGGAATTCGCAGTGCGGGTCAAAAGCAACTGCGACCGCATCAAATGGCAGGGCGACAACTTGCTGCGAGCACGCCCGCCGAAGTAGCCCGGCGCCCGAAACTGTTATTCTTCCCTCTCTCCGGCCATCACCTGGTCGCCTGCCGCCTCCGGGCGGCATCCCAAGCGGCGCGCTCACGCGCCCGGCATCAGCGAGACAGGAATTTGCATGTTCGGTTTTTTGCGTGGCTATTTTTCCAACGACCTGGCAATCGACCTCGGCACGTCGAACACGCTGATCTATATGCGTGGCAAGGGCATCGTGCTGGACGAACCCTCGGTGGTCTCGATTCGTCAGGAAGGCGGCCCGAACGGTAAGAAGATCATTCTGGCCGTCGGCAAGGAAGCGAAACAGATGCTCGGCAAGGTGCCGGGCAATATCGAGGCGATCCGCCCGATGAAGGACGGCGTGATCGCCGACTTCAACATCACCCAGCAGATGATCAAGCGCTTCATCCAGATGGCGCACGAGTCGCGGATGTTCGCGCCGTCGCCGCGCATCATCATCTGCGTACCATGCGGGTCGACTCAGGTCGAGCGCCGCGCGATCAAGGAAGCCGCGCATAGTGCGGGCGCCTCGCAGGTCTATCTGATCGAAGAGCCGATGGCCGCAGCGACCGGCGCCGGCCTGCCGGTGTCGGAAGCGACCGGCTCGATGGTGGTCGATATAGGCGGCGGCACGACCGAAGTGGGCGTGATCTCGCTCGGCGGTGTCGTCTATAAAGGTTCGGTGCGCGTGGGCGGTGACAAGTTCGACGATGCGATCGTCAACTACATTCGCCGCAACTACGGGATGCTGATCGGCGAGCAGACTGCCGAGGCCATCAAGAAGGAAATCGGCTCCGCGTTTCCGGGCTCCGAAGTCAAGGAGATGGAAGTCAAGGGCCGCAATATGTCCGAAGGCATTCCGCGCAGCTTCACGGTGTCCAGCAACGAGATTCTCGAAGCGCTCACCGATCCGCTGAACCAGATCGTCTCGGCGGTGAAGATCGCGCTGGAACAGACGCCGCCGGAACTGGGCGCCGACATCGCCGAGCGCGGCATCATGCTCGCGGGCGGCGGTGCGTTGCTGCGCGATCTCGACCGCCTGCTCGCGGAAGAAACCGGCCTGCCGGTGTTCGTCGCCGAAGCGCCGTTGACCTGTGTGGTGCGTGGCTCGGGGATGGCGCTGGAGCGGATGGATAAGTTCGGCGGGGCGTTTTCGTACGAGTGAGGGTGGTCACTCAGGACACAAACGGCAACTTGCTATCGCGCGCGGCGGCCAGCATGGAAAGCGTGATCTTGCGCACTTCCAGCTTGCTCTGCGTGATATGCGCGCGCAGCAGGATGATCGCCTCCGTCACCCGGTTGCGTTCGATCAGGTTCAGCATGGTGGAGTGCTCGTCGTAGGTGGCGCTCGTGCGGTGCGGTTTGAGGAAGTCCAATCGACGCACGATGCGGATGCGCTCGGTCACTTCGTTATGCACGCGCAGCATCTCCGCGTTGCCGGTCGCCGCGACCAGTTGACGGTGGAAGTTCTCATCCATGCCGAACATCTTGACCGGGTCGCTCTCGCGCAATTCGGGCTCGACGCACCATATCGCCTTCAGCGCTTCGACGGCCGCATGCGCGACGTCGCCGCCCGCCCCCACGCGTTCGACGGCCGCCACTTCCAGCACGATGCGCAAATCGTAGAGCTGATCGAGCTGGTCGAAATTGATCGGCGAGACTTTCCAGCCACGCCGGAAGCCGACTTCCAGATAACCCTCGCGTTGCAAACGAAACAGGCCGTCGCGCATCGGCGTGCGCGACACGCCGTAGTGCTGCGCGATGCCGTTTTCGGAAAAACGGTCGCCGGGAAACAGGCGAAAGCTGAAGATATCGTTCTTCAACTGCTGGTACACCTGCTCGGCGAGCGGATTGGCGGCGCCCGGCACGGCAGGCGTGTCAGGCTCCGCGGGGGTCTCGAGCAGATTTGTCGTATCGTCGTTCATTGATGCCACATCCCCTTTTTTCTTATTATCGGCGTTTCATGGCATGGCGATAAGGCTGACGTGCGCCGCGACGATCTTCCAGCCGTCGGCGGGACCGAGCCTCGCCCACGTCTGCATCTGACGGCCGATCAAAGGCGTCGCATCACTGGTGAACTCAGTGCTGACGGTGGCGAAGTCTGTGCCGAACGTTGTTACCACGGTGCGATGCAGCTTGCGCGACTTCGGCACCGGCTCGCAGCTCTCGCGCCATGCACGGATCGCTTCGCCGCCATGCTGGATTTCGGCGATTCCATAGCGGACCGTCTCCGGCGTGTGCCAGAAAAGCGCGTTCATTGCCGCGACGTCGTTGTCGACCAGCGCCCGCTCGTATTCGACAAAGGCTGCCTGCACTTGCGCTACCACTTCGGGCTGATTTATCTCCATGCCGGGATCGTCTCGTCGAGTTTCGTCAATGAAGCAAGCGGCGCGGTCCAGCCGACAATGCCGCCTTGCGAGCGCACCATCTCGAGCGTCGCCTGTTTGAACGCGGGGAAATAGCTGGCGGTCGCATCTTCGACCAGCAGACTGTCGTAGCCGCGGTCGTTAGCTTCACGCATCGAGGTCTGCACGCACACTTCGGTGGTCACACCCGCAAACACGAGATGCGTGATGCCGCGCATCGCAAGCTCTTCACCGAGCCGGGTGGCGTAGAACGCGCCCTTGCCGGGTTTATCGATCACGAGTTCACCGGCAAGCGGCGTGAGCGGCTCGATGATTGCATTACCGGGCTCGCCGCGAATCAGGATGCGCCCCATGGGCCCTGCATCGCCGATGCGGGCATTGGGCGCACCTCTGAGCCGTTTCGCCAGCGGGCAGTCGGACAGATCCGCCGCGTGCGATTCACGCGTGTGCGCCACGAGCCATTGATGCTTGCGCGCGAAGGCCAGCAACGCCGCGACGGTCGGCACGATCTCAGCCAGCAGCGACACGTCGTTACCAAGCGATTCGCCGAAGCCGCCCGGTTCGATGAAATCGCGTTGCATGTCGATCACGATCAGTGCGGTTTTCGTGGGGTCCAATGTGAAGGGGCCCGGTTGGGCGTCGATCGTCAGCGGGGTTTGCTGTGTCATCCGATGGCTTCCTTCATTCTTTCTGCGGGTACGGCGCGATGCGCCGGCGTGTCGCCGTGCCCTGCCATATGCTGACCGAGCACGGTCCGATCCGCACGTGCCGCCGGCGTCTCGAACACCAGTTTGCCCTCCGCGATCACCACGATGCGGTCCGCCAGTTCGAGCAGTTCGTCAAGGTCTTCGCTGACCAGCAGCACTGCCGCGCCTGCATCGCGTGCAGCCATCAGACGGGCATGGATATCGGCGACGGACGCGAAATCCAGACCGAACACAGGGTTCGCGACGATCAGCACATCCACCGGCTGTCCGAGTTCGCGCGCCAGCACCGCGCGCTGCACATTGCCGCCCGACAGCGTGCCGATGGTTCGTTCGGGTAGCGGTGGACGCACGTTGAACTCGGCGATCAGCTGCGCGGCGCGCTCACGCACGGCACGCCGGTTGAGCCACCAGCCGCCGCGCCGCAAAGGCTCGCGATCGAAGTCGCGCAGCGCGAGGTTCTGCGCCACGCTCATCCCGGCGACGCAGGCGTTTTTCAGCGGCTCCTCGGGAATCGCGAACACGCGCCTTTGGGTCATCTCTTCGCGCGTTGTGTGATAGGCCTTGCCCGCTACCTCCATGTCGCCGGCTTTCACACGACGCTGCCCGACCAGCGCTTCCACCAATTCCTTCTGTCCGTTTCCGGAAACGCCCGCAAGCCCGAGGATTTCGCCCGCTCGCACGGACAGCGTCGCGTGCTTGACTGCCGAGTGGCCGCGATCGCCTTCGACTGAAACGTCGTGCAGTGCGAGACGTACTTGCGCCGTGTCGTCGACTGGTTTGCGTGGCAGGCGTTCCACGGTCACCGCAGCCATCACCGGCGCTTCGTCCCTCAAGGGGACTTCGTTCGGCGCATGGGTAGCGACGGTGCCCATCATCCACGCTGCGAGTTCGTCGCGGCTGGTGTTGGGAACCGCGCTCGTGCCGACTTGCCGGCCCTTGCGCAACACGGTGACGTCGTCGGCATAAGCCATCACTTCGCGGAACTTGTGCGTGATCATCAGCACCGTCAGCTCGCCGCGCGAGGTCAGATCGCGCATCAAGCCGAGCACTTCGTCAGCTTCTTGTGGTGTCAGGACCGAGGTGGGTTCGTCGAGAATCAGGAAGCGCTGCTGCAAATAAAGCTGCTTCAGGATCTCGAGTTTCTGCTTTTCACCAGCAGCGAGCATGGCCACCGGCGTGTCTAGCGGCAAGCGAAACGGCATGCGCTGCATGAACGCGGCAAGCGCGGCGCGCTCGCCCTTCCAGTCGATTTTCCACGGCATCCGTCCGCGCGCGAGCAACAGGTTTTCTTCGACCGATAGGCCTGACGCCAGCGTGAAATGCTGATACACCATGCCAATGCCGAGCGCCTGTGCATCGCGCGGCGATGCGATGTGGACCTCACGATCGTCGGCGGCGATCTGTCCGTCGTCGAGCACGCCGTAGCCGACCAGGCCCTTCACGAGCGTGCTCTTGCCCGCCCCGTTCTCGCCGAGCAGCGCGTGAATCGTGCCGGCTTTGACCTTGATCGAGACGCTATCCAATGCGCGAAACGCGCCGAACGTTTTGCTTGCGTTCAGCACTTCCACGCCCAATGCCTTCGGCGCCGTGGTCATGGTTTATCTGCCTGAAGTGGCCAGCGCCGCTGCTGGCGCAGCCGTCGTGGCCAGTAGCGTAGCCAGCAGCGCGTGTGAATCCGACACCGTGCCGAACACGCCGCCTTGCATGGTGATCATGTGCAACGCGGCGTCGTGATTGCTCTTGTCGGTCGCGCCGCAGCAATCGGCCAGCACCGTGCATTCGAAGCCGCGATCGTTGGCTTCGCGCATCGTCGTGTGGACGCATACGTCGGTGGTGATGCCGGTCAGCACCAGATTGACGATGCCGCGCGTACGCAGAATCAGTTCGAGATCCGTCGCACAGAAGGAGCCCTTGCCGGGTTTGTCGATGATGATCTCGCCTGGCAGCGGCTTCAGTTCGTCGATGATTTCCCAGCCCGGTTCGCCTCGCACGAGGATCTTGCCGCAGGGGCCGTCGTCGCCGATGCCTACGCCGTCGGTGCCCGCACGGCGGCTGCGCCAGCGTTTGTTCGCGGGCAGGTCGGAGAGGTCCGGGCGATGCCCTTCACGCGTGTGAATGATCGTGAAGCCCAGTTCGCGCATCGGTTTCAGCACGCTTTTGATCGGCTCGATCGGCGCGCGCGTCAGCGACAGGTCGTAGCCCATTTTGTCGACATAGCCGCCGTGGCCGCAGAAATCCGTCTGCATGTCGATGATCACGAGTGCCGTGTTGTCCGGGCGCAGGTCGCCATCGTATGGCCACGGGTACGGTTTCGCTTCGATGAATCGGTTCATGGCGGTGAGATCCTTGTTAGGTCCTGGCGGGGTCTTTGAAGGCACGCACGGTGGGGCAAGCTCAGCGAGTCAGGCTCAACTCGCCCGGCGCGCCAGCCAGCGTGCGATCCGGACGGCAATTGACGATCATGATCGCGAGCGTCAGCACATAAGGCGCCGCGTTGTAGAGGTAGTAGCCGCTCGTCACGCCGATCGCCTGCAACGCCGGCCCGAGCGCGCCGGCCGCACCGAACAGCAACGCGGCCCACAGGCAACGCAAAGGCTGCCAGCGCGCGAAGATCACCAGCGCGACCGCCATCAGTCCTTGTCCGCTGGAGAGCCCTTCGTTCCAGCTCCCCGGATACACCAGCGACAGATACGCACCGCCGATGCCCGCGAACACACCGCCCACCGCCGTCGCGGCGATGCGCACGCGCGTGAGCGGATAGCCCATGGCGCGCGCCGTCTCGGCGTGATCACCGACGAGCCGCAGCACCATCCCCCAACGGGTATTGCGCAAGCCCCATTGCAGAACGAAGGACAACACCACGCCGATCACGAACAGCAGGTTGATATGCAGCGCGTTATGCAATTGTGGCGACGAGGTCCACGTGCCGAGGTCGATGAACGGCAGCATCGGCGCCTGCGGTTCGATGAAAGGCTTGCCGAGATAGAACGCGAGCCCGGTGCCGAGCAGCATCAACGCGATGCCGAACGCAATGTCCGACACGCGCGGCAACGAGCACACGAGGCTGTGCAGACAGCCGAGCAGCAAGCCTACGAAACCGGCCGCAAGCACGCCGGCCCACGGCGAGCCGGTCAGAAAAGCGCCGGCATAGCCGCTCATCGCGCCTGACACGAGGATGCCTTCGAGGCCGAGATTTACGCGCCCGCCCTTCTCGGTTAAACACTCCCCGAGACTGACGAACAGATAAGGCGTGCTGACGCGGATCGCACCGGCGAACAGCGACAGCAACAAGATCACGATGGGCGAGTGCATATCAGGCATGGGTCTGCTCCAGTTGCACGGGAAGGTCGGTCTGCGCGGCTGCCTGCAATTTGACGCGCCATGCGGCGATGCGCCCGCCAAGTGCTTCCCACGCGAGCAGGTTGGCGAACAGCAGACCTTGCAAGACGAGCGTGGTGGCGTCGGGGAGATCGAGCCGACGTTGCAGCAGAGAACCGCTCGCCTCGATGCCGCCGATCATCAGCGCACACGCGATGATCGCGAGCGGATTCTGCCGTGCAGCGAACGCGACGAGGATGCCCGCGTAGCCATAACCCGCGAGCAAGGACGCATTAGCGCTGCCCTGCACCGCCGCCACTTCGAACATGCCGCCGAGTCCCGCCGCAGCACCGCCCAATACGCACGCGGCAAGGGCCAGCAGATTGACCGGCAAGCCGACCAGACGCGCCGCGCGATGACTGCCGCCCACCACGCGCATCGCAAAGCCCTTGGTGCTGAACTTTACGAACACCCACGCCGCGATGCACGCGACGACGCCCCAGAACAGTCCCCAGTGCGTGTCGAGTCCGGGGATCGAGCCGATCATCATCGCGTCGGGCACCGGATAGGTGGACGGTTTGTTCAGGCTTGCGGGATCGCGCAGCGGCCCTTCCACCAGATGTTTGAATAGCGCGATCGCGATATACGACATCAACAGGCTGCTGATCGTCTCGTTGACGCCACGCCACTGCCGCAACGCGCCGACCGCACCGATCCAGATACCGCCGGCCAGCATGCCGGCCACCGCCATCAACGGCGTGGCAATCAGCCACGGCGTGCCGTGCGGCAGCATCTGCGGGACGATCGCCGCGGACATGCCGCCGAGCGCGAGCGCGCCCTCGCCGCCAATTACAATCAGTCCAACCTGGGCGGGCAGCGCGACGCACAACGCGGTTAACATCAACGGCGACGCGCGCAGCAAGGTGCTCTGCCACGCGAACGACGAGCCGAAAGCGCCCTCAAAGATCAGCCCGATCGCATCGAGCGCCGGCTGCCCCTGCACCAGCAGGAACAACGAAAACAGCAGCAGCGTGCCGAGCACCGCCAACGCGGTCGGCAACGCGGGCAAGAGCGACAGCATCACTCTCGCGGTAGGGGCATTGGGGCGCATCACGGCTCCTTCGCTCATGCAAACTCACGCACACTCACACAATCACGCAGGCCACGATCAAATCTGACCGACGACGCCTGCCACCAGATAGTTCATGCTTTCGAGCGTGTAATCGGTCTGTATATGGCTCGCGCCGGAGGCGATCGCCGTGCCGCCCTTGTTGTCCTTCATCGGTCCTTTGAAGATCACGAAATTGCCGGCCACCATGCTTCCTTTGATCGAGTCGGCGTTCTGCTTCGCCGGCGCGGTGACTTTCGCGCCGTACGGCGACATCTTCACGAAGCCTTCTTTCAAGCCGCCGCGCAACACATTCGGTTGCGGCGTGCCGGCCTGTGCGCCCGTGACCAGTTGCTTGTACGGCGTCGCCCAGTCCCATTCCGCGCCGGTCAGATAGCCTTTCGGCGCGAGCGCCGCCTGGCTCGCGTGGTAACCACAACTCATCGCGCCGCGCTTTTCCGCCGTTTCGACGACCACCTTCGGGCCATCGACGTGGCAGGTCAGCACATCGCAACCCTGATCGATGAGACTGTTGGTGGCTTCCGCTTCCTTCACCGGCATCGACCAGTCGCCCGTGAAAATCACCTGCGTGGTGATCGACGGATCGACGGACTGCGCGCCAAGCGTGAACGAGTTGATGTTGCGCAGCACCTGCGGAATCGGTTTGGCGGCGACGAAGCCGAGCTTCTTGCTCTTCGTCATGTGACCCGCGACCACGCCGTTCAGGTACTGGCATTCGTCGATATAACCGAAGTAGCTGGTGATGTTCGACGGGTTGCCCTGCTTCCACAAACCGCCGCAATGCGCAAAACGCACCTTCGGATATTTGGCCGCCATCTTCAGCACATGCGGATCGAAGTAACCGAACGAGGTCGCGAAAATCAACGTCGCGCCGTCCTGTTCGATCATCGCTTCCATGGTTTTCTGCACGGCGATGGTTTCGGGCACGTTCTCCTCTTCCACCACCTTCACGTCAGGCATCTTCTTGATGACAGCGGCAGCGGTCGCCTGAGCCTGGTTGTAACCGTAGTCGCTGCGTGCGCCGACGTAGATCACGCCGACCGTCGTCTTCGGCGCGGCAAACACCGATTGAATCGGCAGGATATTGCCGAGCGTCAACAGGCTGGCGCTCTTGATGAAATTGCGGCGACTGGTCATGGTGTCCAATTCCT
This sequence comes from Paraburkholderia sp. SECH4, assembly GCF_030511745.1. Classification (NCBI taxonomy): domain Bacteria; kingdom Pseudomonadati; phylum Pseudomonadota; class Betaproteobacteria; order Burkholderiales; family Burkholderiaceae; genus Paraburkholderia; species Paraburkholderia sp. SECH4. The sequence goes on along the minus strand of NZ_JALOCP010000011.1, from coordinate 190,238 downwards.
TGTGGAGAGGTGAAGAGCGTTGGCCTTCAGTTGACGTTCAGGCTGTCGAGATAAGCGAGCCAGCCGCCAAACGAGGTGATGTCTAGTGCGCCGCTGTCGTCGCTAACCGCCGACGGTTCGCAGATGAAGCCCTTCACCGTGAGGCCGTTGGCGAGTTGCACGGAGCCGATACCGAGCGGTGCGGGCACGTCGGCGACAAATTTGCCGAAGGTGCGCAGCGGCATTTCCCAGACTTCCACGGCAATGGGTGCGCCTTGCTGGTCGGTGACGCGCACCAAGCCTGGCTTGGGCGGCTGCGTGTTGGCAAGCGCGTAAAGCGTGTAATCGGCGGCGGTTTGCGTCGCCATGACAAAACGCGCGCCGGCTTCCTGAAGCTGCCAGTTCAGCGGCTGGCCGCGCAGATGCGCACCGACCACGGCAAGCGCGATGGTCTGCTCCTGAAATGGCAGTGGTTCGATCGTGTTGGCCGCGGCTGCGGTTTTCTTTTCAGTCACGGTCGTGGCCACAGCCTCGCTCTCGCTCCGAGCCTCGGCCTCGCTTGCGAACAGCGCCTGGATCCGCGCGCCCAACTCGGCGAGCCGACGGTCCGCGCCGCTCGGCGCGATCAGTGTGACGCCAGCCGGCAAGCCGTCCTGGCGACGCCGGCACGGCACGGCCAACGCGCACAGATCGAGCAGGTTGACGAAGTTCGTGTAGTAGCCAAGCTGGCTGTTCAACTCCACAGGATTGGCCTGCACATCGGCGATCAACGGATGCGTCGGCGTGGTCGGGACGATCAGGATGTCGATCGTCTCGAAGAGCTGTTCGGCGTGCCGCTTCAGATCGGCGAGCGCGTACTGGCCATTGAACGCGTCAGCGGCACTGTAGCGATCCGCTTTGCCGATCACCGTTGCGACGACCGGATGGACCGCTTCGTGATGCGTCTCGAAGAATGAACCGAGCGCGGCGCGCCTTTCCGCCACCCAGGGGCCGTCGTAGAGCAGCGCGGAGACCTGTTTGAGCGGCTGGAAGTCGATCGGCGTGGGCGCGAGATGCAGATGGGTAGAGAGCGTATCGAGTGCGGCTGAGAAGGCCTGATTCGCCGCTGCGTCCCCGTAGAACTCGAGATGATCCGGCACGCCGATCCGCGGCGCGCTACGCAGGAGACCGAGACCCGGTACCTTGCGCGAGTAACCGTCGAGCGGATCGAAGCACGCGATTTCATTGAACACGCGCCATGCATCGTCAACGTCGTGCGCGAACACCGAGATCGTGTCGAGGCTGCGGCACGCCGGCACCACGCCGCGCTTGCTGACGAGTCCAAGCGACGGCTTCAGGCCGACAAGCCCGTTGAACCCAGCCGGCACGCGCCCGGACCCGGCCGTGTCGGTGCCGAGCGAAAAGGCCACGCAACCCGCGGCCACAGCAACCGCCGAGCCTGAACTCGACCCGCCCGACACGCGCTCTGGATACTCGGTGTTCCGCACCGCGCCGTAAGGCGAACGCGTGCCGACGAGACCGGTCGCGAACTGGTCGAGATTGGTCTTGCCGATCAGGATCGCGCCGGCGTCGATGAGGCGCTGCACGGCGAATGCCGAGGTGTCCGGCGTATAGCTGAACGGCTCGCACGCGGCGGTGGTCGGCAAGCCGGCAACGTCGATATTGTCTTTGACCGCGAACGGCACGCCGAACAGCGGCATCCGTTCGAACACGGCACTGCCCTGCTCTTCGTAAAGCGCTTCGAGCGCGTGGGCGCGGGCCTCTACGTCCGCAGCGGGCACACGCAGGATCCAGACTTCCGGCCGGTCGATTTCGGCGATACGGGCAAGCGCCGACGCCACGGCCTCAGTCGGCGTAAGACGTTTGGCGGCATAAGCCGAGAGGAGGCTACGGACCTTCAGGGGCGACGAAATTGGCACTGGTTTTTCCTTGAGTTCAATCTTGAATACAAGTTTGGACTCAAATTAGCAGGAGCTATGCCAGGTGACTTTCAAGTTCGCCCGAACGCGCTGTCAGCCTTGCCAGGTTTGGTTTTGCGACGATTTACCGGCGGCGAGGACGGGCCGCGCTGCCGCCTTTCGATCAAAGCGTCATGGTGCAGCGCTCCCCAACTCGGGGCTCCTGCGCCTGCATTCGAGCCTGGCGCGCAGCGGCGCGCCGCGATCGCACGTTACCGCTACGTGCCGATTTTTTTCGGCGCCGTGCGCGAACTTATACTCGCTACTCCGACGACCTCACTCACTGCTCATCCCCCGTAGCGGAGCATCGATGCACGACACCCGACTCGCCAGTTCGACTGCCGGCATGGTCACCAGCCCTCATGCGTTGGCGAGCGAGGCGGGTCGCGACGTATTGCGTGCGGGCGGCAACGCGATCGAAGCCGCGATCGCGATCGGCGCGGCGCTCTGCGTGACGTATCCGCATTTCACCGGGCTCGGCGGTGACGCTTTCTGGGTGATCGGCGACCGGCAAGGGATGTTGCGCACGGTGTCGGGCATCGGCCAGGCCGCACAGCAACTGCCCGCGTTCACAGGCGCCATTCCACTGCGAGGTGCTGCCTCGGCACTCACAACGGCCGCGACCGTGGATACATGGCATCAGGCGTATGAGATCAGCAAAGACGCATGGGACGGCGCGCAATCGTGGTCGTCGCTGTTCGACCGTGCGCTGGAATATGCAACCGATGGCTTCCCGGTCACGCCCTCGCAGCATTTCTGGCAAAGCATGCGGGCGGACGAATTGCACGCCCTGCCCGGCTTCGCGGCAACTTTCGCGCCGCACGGCCATATTCCTGCCATCGCCGAACGTTTCGTGCAACCTGCGCTGGCGAAGAGCCTCGAGCGGATTGCCCGTTTCGGCGCGCGGGAATTCTATGAGGGCGAGCTTGCAGAGCGGATCGCACATGGTTTGCGTGAAGCCGGCTCGCCGCTGACGTTGAGCGATCTGGCGCGAACGCAAGCACGCGATGAGGCGCCGTTACGGGTGGCCTATCGTGGCGGCGAACTGGTCAGCATGCGGCCGCCGACTCAAGGTGTGACGACCTTGCAGATCATGGGCATGCTCGATCGCTTCGATATTGCGCAGATTGCCGAGGGCAGCGCCGACTACTACCACCTGCTGGTGGAAGCGGTGAAGGTCGCGTTCGTGGACCGCGACCGCTTCGTGTCCGATCCTGAGTTCAACTCCGTGCCGGTAGACGACATGCTGTCGCCCGCCGCGCTCGATGCGCATGCACGCTCGATCAACCTGCGTGAAGCGCGCGCATGGCCTCATGTGTTCCGCCCGGGCGACACGGTGTTTATCGGCGCGACGGATAGCGAAGGCCGCAGCGTCAGTGTTCTGCAAACGGTTTACTTCGACTGGGGTAGCGGCGTGGTGGCGCGCGATACGGGGATTCTGTGGCACAACCGCGGCGCGTCATTCAGCACGAATCCCCGGCATCACAACGCGGTGCAACCGGGCAAGCGGCCGTTCCATACGCTCAACCCCGGCATGTACCTGAAGAATGGCCGGCCACATCTGCTGTTCGGCACGCAAGGCGCCGACGGTCAGCCGCAAACGCTGGCCGCGATCCTCACGCGGCTGATCGACTACGGGATGGACCCGCTCACTGCCCTCGCCCGTCCGCGCTTTCTGCTTGGCAAGACTTTCTCCGATACACGCGATGCGTTGAAGCTCGAAGAAGACGCCGGCGCCAACGTGTTCGCCGAACTCGCTGCACGTGGACATGAGGTGAGCGCTATTCCGGCGCAGAGTCCGTTGGCGGGCCATCCAGGCGTGATCCGCATCGAGTCGGACGGTGCAGCATCAGGCGCGCACGATCCACGTAGCGACGGCCGTGCGCTTGGGGTTTGAGTCAGCCGGGCATCAAGCGGTCGCGTGTCGCCACTCACGTAGTTTCCCGCGCTGACGCATTGGCGTAGCCAGTGATGCCGAGCAACTGGCCCAGGCTCTTCTCGCCGCGCATCCGCGAGGTTTCGATCCGCTCCTGGATATCGCGAAGGTGCGCTTCCATATGGGCCATAGCGCCCGCTGCATCGCGTGCCTCGATGCAATCGACAATCGTCGCATGTTCAGCGTGCTCGCACGGCGCGTGCCCCGGTGGTTCATATACGCCGACAATGAGCGAGCAGCGCGAAACCAGTTCCTTCAGATAGTTTTGCAGGATCGAGTTGCCCGCGAGCGCAGCGATGCGCATATGAAAACCGCTCGCGAGCGTGGCCCACGAAGGCTGGTCGAAGCGATGCATCGCCTCGTGTTCGCTCGCCAGTTGCTGGCGCAAGGCCTTGATGTCCTGGGCGCTCGCGCGCTGTACGGCCAGCTCGACCAGCATGCGTTCAACGGAGCGCCGCGCTTCGAAGATCTCGCGCGTTTCCTCCGGCGTCGGCTCGGCGATCACTGCGCCCTTGTTCGGCCGCAGCACGACGATGCCGTCGTAGGCGAGCTTTTCCAGCACGCGCCGCACGACCGCGCGGCCCACGCCGAACAGTTGGCACAACTCGGGCTCCGGCAGCTTCGTGCCGGGCGTCAAACGGTGGTTCAGCACGCCGTCGAAGATCGATTGATAGATGCGCTCGTCGACGTCCGCTTCTTCCTTCGGTGTTTTTCTGGCGGTGACCGCGCCAGCTTTCGGGTTGGTGCTCGTGCTCATGCGACCTCCGGGCGCAACACGCCGTCCCGCTCCAGTTCGTCCATGTGATGCGCGATTGCGCCCGGCGTCGTGATCCACACATCGCCTTTCGCTCGTGCCGCGGCGATATGGTCGAGTGCGCGGCGCAGATGCCGTAGTCGATATGGCTGCCCCACCAGATAAGGATGGAGCGCGATACCCATCACGAGCGCCTGCGGCTGCGTGCCGCGATTAGCCTGTTCAAGCATCTCGTCGAACTGATCGACGATCATGTCGGCGAACGCGCGGCCGTCCATATGGCGGCCCACCATCATCGGCAGATCGTTGAGTTCCTGCGGGTACGGAATCGACCATAACGGCCCACTGCGTGTAGCCATGCGTACCGGACGATCGTCGTGACACCAGTTCAGCGTATAGCGATAACCGGTCTCGGCCAGAAGGTCAGGCGTCAGGTGCGATTCGGATATCCACGGTGAGAGCCAGCCCTGCGGTGGCGTGCCGGACGCTTCGGCGATACGTTCGCGGCAATGCAGAAGCAGTTCGCGTTCGCCGTTTTCGTCGAGGTCGCTTTGCCGGTGTGCATTGGTGTGACCGTGACCGATCAGTTCGTCGCCACGCGCCACGCAGGCCGCGATCAACTCCGGGCAATGGTCGTAGAGCGCGGTATTGATGAGCGTGCCCGCAGGCATTGCCAGTTGGTCGAACAGTTCGATACAGCGCCACGCGCCCACGCGGTTGCCGTACTCGCGCCAGCTATGGTTCAGCACATCCGGTTGCGGCGAAATCGGGCCGAGCGCGGCGCCGAGTCCCTCGCCGAACGCAAAGTGCTCGATATTGAAGCCGAGATAGACCGCGAGCCCGCTATCGCCGGGCCAGCGGAACGCATCGCTGTCCGTGATCGGGCGATAGGAAAAGCGGCCATGGGTGGCGATCGATTGACGGGCGCGATTCTCTGCTGCGGGCATGTTCCGTGTGTCGTTCATGTAAAGAAGCCGTGAGTGACTAAAAGCGACGCGTGGCGCCCTGCATGAACCGAGTTGGCCGGATCATGCCCCGGGACGGACCGAAGACGCACCGCGATTGCGCAAAAGAAACGCTTTGATCGCTGACGATCGACGCTGCGGATCGTTTGCAATATGTGAGCCAACTCGTCGACGTTAAGCACACCGGCGCGTTTGCAATCCGCGACCACTACGAAGCGACGGATGGCACATGTCTTGCATTTGGATGGCTTCGCCGAGGCATCGCGTGTGGTTTTGCGTGCGTCAGCACTTCGCCGTTCACGAGGACACCCACTCCATGATTCAGCCTGCTTCAACGGTGCTCGAAACTACAGCCGCCGATATCGAACTGGTGCACGTGTCGAAGCAATACGGCGACTCGCTTGCCGTCGACGCCGTCGATCTGCGCATTGCCGGCGGCCAGTACTGCTGCCTGCTCGGGCCCTCGGGATGTGGCAAGACCTCGACCCTGCGCATGATCGCCGGGCATGAATCGGTCACCGAGGGTGACATTCTGATCGCGGGACGCAATGTCACGCGGGAAGAACCCGCTGCCCGCGGCACGGCAATGGTCTTTCAGAACTACGCGCTGTTCCCGCATCTGAGCGCGCTCGATAACGTCGCGTTCAGCCTGAAAATGCGCGGCATCGCGAAGGATGTGCGCCGCAAGCGTGCCGGTGAGCTGCTGGAACTGGTCGCGATGTCCGCGTATGCCGAACGCAAACCGGCGCAACTGTCGGGTGGCCAGCAGCAACGTGTGGCGCTCGCTCGTGCGTTGCTGAATCAACCGGGTTGTCTATTGCTCGACGAGCCGTTATCAGCGCTCGATCCGTTCCTGCGCGTGCAGATGCGTGCGGAACTCAAGCGCTGGCAGAAAGAACTCGGCATCACGTTCGTGCACGTCACACATTCGCAGGAAGAAGCGATGGCGCTTGCCGATCTGGTGGTCGTGATGAGTCACGGGCACATCGAACAAAGTGGCTCGCCGCACGAAGTCTTCAATCGCCCGCGGACTGAATTCGTCGCGCGTTTTCTCGGTGGTCACAACGTATTCAACACGAACGGCCGCTCGTTTACCGTACGCGCCGATCATTTGCGGGTGGTGCCGCACGGCGTCACGCCCGTCCAGACCGCAACCGGTGAGAGCGGCCTGACGCGGATTGGCGGCGTGCCCTGCAAGGTACGCGAAGCGGAGTACCAAGGCACCCATTTACGCATGACGCTCGATCCGCTCGACGGCTCGCCTGAACTGATTTCGCTCGTGAGCGACGGCGACTATGACCCTGCGCGGCTCGGCCCCGACGCGCGTGTGGTGGTCTGGTGGAACGAGCAGGACGCGCATCCGCTGGCGGCCTGAGCAGGTGCGCGGTTGTGTTCTGCCTTGCGCGACATGGCGGCGCAAAGAACGTCTCTGAACGAGTAGCGTGAACCGAGCTTCAACTGAACGACAAACAGGCGCTGATCGAACATCAAGCGCGCATCAAACGAACGTCAACTGAGGAGAAGGCAATGAGTGAAGCGAACGAGAGCCCGGCAGCGGCCGCATCCGATCTGAAGGAAAAGGGCCTGTCACGCCGCACGTTCATCAAGGGCGCTGTGGCGGCGGCCGGCATTGCCGGTTTTCCGTACGTGCATGCGCAGGAGAAGATCACGTTGCGCTACCTCGGCACGGCGGTGAACCAGAGCGCCGACATCGCGAAGAAATTCAAGGAAGACACAGGCATCGACATTCAATACGTGCCGGTGACGACTGACGACGTGGCCAAGCGCATCATCACGCAGCCTAACTCGTTCGACATTGTCGACACCGAATATTTCGCGCTCAAGAAACTGATCCCGGCCGGCACGCTCGCGGGCATGGACGCGAAACGTATCAAGCTCGCCGACAAGATCACGCCGGTGTTGACACGCGGTGAAGTGAACGGCAAGAAGATCGGCGATCAGGGCACCGCGCCGAAAAAGGTGATGTTCCTGACCGGCCCGCGCTCCACGGAATTCTCCGCAACGCCGACCGAATGGATGACGCTGATCCCGACCACATACAACGCGGACACGCTCGGCATCCGTCCCGACCTCATCAAGCGGCCGATCGACAGTTGGGCCGAACTGCTCAATCCGCAATTCAAGGGCAAGGCGGCGCTGTTGAACATTCCCGCGATCGGCATCATGGATTCGGCAATGGCGATCGAGGCGATGGGTCACGTGAAGTACGGCGACAAAGGCAACATGACCAAGGCCGAAATCGACCAGACCATCAAGATCCTGATCGAAGCGAAGCGCGCCGGCCAGTTCCGCGCGTTCTGGAAGGATTTCAACGAAAGCGTGAACCTGATGGCGTCGGGCGAGGTGGTGATCCAGTCGATGTGGTCGCCGGCCGTAACCAAAGTACGCACCATGGGCGTCGCGTGCAAGTTCCAGCCGCTCAAGGAAGGCTATCGTTCGTGGGCGTCAGGTTTCGGCTTTCCGCGCTCGCTGCAAGGCAAGAAACTCGACGCTGCGTACGAGTTCGTCAACTGGTTCCAGGACGGGTGGGCAGGCGCCTACCTGATGCGTCAAGGCTATTACTCCGGCGTGCTCGAGACGGCGAAAACGCACATGCAGCCTTACGAATGGGACTACTGGATCGAAGGCAAAGCTGCCGCGCAGGATATCAAGGCACCTGACGGCCAGTTGCTCGAAAAAACCGGCACGGTGCGCGACGGTGGCTCGTACAACCAGCGCATGGGGGCGATTGCCTGCTGGAATGCGGTGATGGACGAGAACATCTACATGGTTCAGAAGTGGAACGAGTTCATCGCAGCTTGAGCGTGGCTTGAGCGTGACTTGAGCGACTGAATCGCATGCCGGACTGCCGGTGCATGACATGCCGGCAGTTCTTCGATGACGCGGTCATGCCGCAAAAGTGCTTCCACTGATATCCGCCCATGGCAACGATCGACCTTCCCTCTCACGCGCAGGATGAGCCCGTCAAACACCGGCGCGCGCCGGCATGGTTGCAGGCGACGCCGCTTTCGCTCACGTTCCTGCTGTTTTTCATCGTGCCGTTGGCCATCACGTTGATCGTCAGTTTCTGGGACTTCAACGAATACCAGATCATCCCGGCGTTCACGTTGAAAAACTACGCGGCGATTTTCAACGGCTGTTCGTCGATGACGGACGTCTGTGTGACCTTGAAAACGTACTGGTCGACGCTCAAGTTCTGCGCGATCGTATGGGCCGTGACCTTGCTGCTGGGTTTTTCGATCGCTTACTTCCTCGCGTTCCACGTGCGCACGACGAGCATGCAGACAATCCTGTTCCTCGTCTGCACGATTCCCTTCTGGACGTCGAACGTGATCCGCATGATTTCCTGGATGCCGTTGCTCGGCCGTAACGGGCTCGTCAATCAGGCACTGCTGGGCGCGCATCTGATCGACCAGCCGCTCGAATGGCTGCTGTATTCGAACTTCTCGGTCGTGCTGGCGTTCGTGCACCTCTATACGTTCTTCATGATCGTGCCGATTTTCAACGCGATGATGCGGATCGACCGCTCCTTGCTCGAAGCGGCACGCGATGCGGGGGCGAGCGGCTGGCAAGTGATTCGCGACGTGGTGTTGCCGCTATCGAAGACCGGCATTGTGATCGGCTCGATCTTCGTGATCACGATCGTAATGGGCGATTTCCTGACCGTCGGCGTGATGGGCGGCCAGCAGATCGCATCGGTCGGCAAGATCATTCAGGTCCAGACCGGCTACCTGCAATTTCCCGCCGCGGCAGCCAACGCGATCATTCTGCTGGCTGTCGTGTTGATGATCGTGTGGGGTCTGACGCGGGTGGTCGATATCCGCAAGGAGCTGTGAAGATGCAGGCCATTCGCCTCAAACATCGGGAGCGTCGGCCGGCCAGCTTTTACTGGCTCGCGTTGCTGTTCGGCTTGTTCGTCCTGTTCCTCTATGGACCGGTCATTACGATTTTCATTCTTTCGTTTCAGGGACCCGAGGGCGGGCTGACGTTTCCGATGCGTGGCGTGTCGTTGCACTGGTTTGCCGCGCTGCGTGACGGCGTCGGCGATGTCGACATCTGGGGTGCATTTGCGCGATCAGTGCGGCTCGCGCTGGCTGTGACAGTGTTGACGGTGCTGTTCTCGGTGGCAGCCGGATTGGCTTTTCGCCGGCGGTTTCGCGGGGATACGGCGGTCTTTTACGTCTCGGTCGCCAGTCTGATCATGCCGTCCATTATCGTTTCGCTTGGGGTCGGGCTGACGTTCCGGTTGCTCGATAACGGTGTGAAGTATCTCGCTTCCGCGTGGGGGTATCAGTCGTTTGCCGATACCGATACGACGTCGATGGGCTTGTTCACGTCGGCGCTGGGTGCGCATTTGACGTGGACGCTGCCGTTCGGTTTGCTCGTGATGTTTGCTGTGTTCAACCGCTTCAATCCTGCTTATGAAGAGGCTTCGCGGGATCTTGGCGCCACGCCGTGGCAGAGCTTCCGGCACGTTGTTTTGCCTATCATCGGACCTTCGGTTGTCGGCGTCGCAATGTTTGGTTTCACACTTTCATGGGATGAGATTGCGCGTACCTCGCAGGCGATTGGAGATCAGAATACCTTGCCGCTCGAATTGCAGGGTCTTACCACGTCGGTGACGACGCCTGTGATTTATGCGCTTGGGACGATGACCACGGTCTTGTCGCTCACGGTTATGGTTTTGTGTTTGCTCGCGGTGCGGGGGTTGGGGCGTCGGCGGGTGAAGTAACGTTTCTTTGCCTGCTCGGCGCTTGTTTTTCTGTTTGCCTGGGGTGTTGGCTTTTCCTTGTTCTGGCCTTGGTGCCTTTCCTTGCATTGTTAGTGGTCTATTAGCGTTGCCCCTGTGCGGGGCGGCACCTACTTCTCTTTGCCGGCTGCAAAGAGAAGTAGTCAAGAGAAAGCAGCTCAAACCACTCCTGCTAAGCGGGTCCCGTGGTCTGCTGCGGGTAGTGGTGCATCTGGAATCTGTGTTCGTGCCCCTGCATACGCCAGTGACAAGGGAGTCATACTTCCGGCGGCGCTGCGCGCGCCGAAGCGTACTTCATAGAACCGACCACTGCGTTTTGGCGCCCGCGCCTCGCCACCGAACCGCGACTCGTCACTGCGTCACCACCGCGATTGTGATTAGAACGGCAACCGCAATCGCCTACCGCAGCTGTGACTGTGACCGAGACGATGATTGCAGTACACCGACGCATCGTTTGAAATGGGGGTTCCGGGTGAGTGCAGAGGCGCGTCGCCGAGGCGAAGCCGATGGCCCCACGGACCTCAAACGAAGCCCGTGGTTTCCCATGCAGACCCGTCCGCGACGCACGTAGTGCGGAGTGGGAGCTGATGAATCCCTTGTCACTGACGCGGAATGTGCGAGAACACGGATTCCAGATGCACCACTACCCGCAGCAAACTACGGGACCCGCTTAGCAGGAGTGGTTTGAGCTGCTTTCTCTTGCCTACTTCTCTTTGCAGCCGGCAAAGAGAAGTAGGTGCCGCCCCGCACAGGGGCAACGCTAATAGACCACTAACAATGCAAGGAAAGGCCAAAGCCCAGGCACACAGACAAACAAGCGCCGCGCAGGCAAAAAAACCATTTCACTCCCCGTTCTAAGAATCAACCAAATACTTGGTTGCCCACCCCCTTCCCCTCCCGTACCGTTCTCAGATTGCGCTCGGCGCCCGGCCCGCTCTGGAGAACTCATGCCAACATCTGAATCGCACGCATCCCCGAATCCCACCACCGCAGATGCAGCAGACCCGTTCGGCGAAAACGAACTAACCCAACGCTTCGCACCTGTATTCGCCCGCATCGCCGAAGGTGCAGTAGAACGCGAACAGAATCGGGAACTGGCCTACGCGCCGGTGGAATGGCTGCGCGAAGCCGGATACACCAAACTGCGCGTGCCCAGGCGCTTCGGTGGCGAAGGCATCTCGCTGAAAGCGTTCTTTGCGTTAGTCACGCGTCTCGGCGAAGCGGACTCGAACCTTCCGCAAATCCTGCGCGTGCACGGAGGATTTATTGAATCGCTGCTGGAAAATGGTGATGAATCGTTGCGTGACCGATGGTTCACGCGTATCGCACAAGGTCAGATTATCGGCGGCGCCGTTTCCGAACGCACCGGCGTGACCAACAACAGCGTACGTCTCACCCAAAGCGACGGTGCGTGGCATCTCGACGGCGAGAAGTACTACACCACAGGCACGCTCTACGCCGACTGGGTCGACGTTACCGCGCACGACGGCGAAAGCGACGTCCGCGTACTCGTCAAAACCGATGCGCCAGGGCTCGCCCGCATCGACGATTGGGATGGTTTCGGGCAGCGTCTGACCGGTAGCGGCACGGCACGTTTCGATCACGTGCCGGTCTCACTCGACAATCTGTACCGCCGATATAACGCGTCCGAACCACGCCGTAACAGTCTGCTTACTGCGTACTATCAGGCACTGCATGTCGCGAACCTTGCCGGTATCAGTCGCGCGGCACTGCGCGATGCGGTGGCGTTCACACAAGGTAAAACGAGAACCTTCGGCATTCCGGGTGAATCGAGCCCGCGCGACAATCCCTTGGTGCATCGTGTAGTCGGCCGGCTTGCAAGCCTTGCGTACTCGACGCAGAGCATCAGCGCTTCGCTAGCCAGCGCGATCGATGAAGTGTCGGTCGCGCGGCAGGAAGGCCGCACTGACGAACAGACCTATGTGCGCCTCGACATCCAGACTTTCCAGGCGCAGCAGATCGTCATCGAACAAACCCTGCAAGCGGCGACTTTGTTGTTCGAAGTGGGCGGTGCATCGGCGACCAGCGAGACGCGCCGCTTCGATCGGTACTGGCGCAATGCGCGTGTGCTGGCGTCGCACAATCCGGCAATCATCCGCGAAGCCGCTATCGGTGATTTCTATCTGAATGGAACTGCGCACAAGGAAAGGTTTGGCGTGGCGCGGAATCCGGAAGTCTCCGCGGCGGCTGCTCAGCTGTAAAAAAGTATCAGGTCGAGGTGCCCGCCTATGCCGCGGCGCACCCGGCGCGCTAAAACGACTAAGGCCGCTCACGCGGCCTTAGAACTTTTTGCCCGGCAGGAATCTGGTTCGACGCTGGATCCAACAGGTTGCTCAGATCACTTCGCCGAGGGCGTCCAGATACGGATGTCCGTCGCTTTCAAAGTGGCGGGAATCAGCCCCGCGGCGCGATACGTGTCGGCGATGCGCTGCTGTTCGGCCAATTGATCGCGTTTCACCGGCACGATGTCGTAGCTGCGACGGCTATTGGCCAATTCGACAGTCGGTTCAGGAGTATTGCCCCACACTGGCCCGAGAATCTGTGCGGCTTCCTGGGGATGTGCCTTGACCCACTTGCCCGTCGTGTTCAATTCGTCGAATACGACGCGCAGCACATCGGGATGCTTGTCAGCGAAGGTCGTTGTCGCCGTATAAAAACGGTTGTATTGAGCGACGCCGCCGCTGCCGTCCGCGATCACACGAACATGCGCCTCACGCTGCTGGGCCGCGAGAAACGGGTCCCAGATGGCCCATGCATCGATATTGCCGCCGCGGAAAGCGGCGAGCGCGTCGGGCGCCTCCAGATAGCGCACCTGTATATCGTTGATCGTCAGACCCGCTTTAGCCAAAGCGCTCAGCAACAGGAAGTTGCAGCCCGAACCTTTGGACACCGCCACACGTTTGCCCTTCAGGTCCGCCACCGAATGAATCGGCGAATCCGGCGGCACAATGATCGCCTGGGCGGTCGGCGCAGAGGTCTCTTCGGCGTAATAGGTCAGCGGCGCATTGGCGGCCTGCGTAAAGAGCGCAAAGGCATCCGCCACATCCGCATGCAGATCGACGCTGCCGGCGTTGAGCGACTGCAGCAGGCCCGTCGAGAACTCGTGCCAGCTCACGTCATAGCCGAGCGCGTTGAGCTTCTTCTCGAGGGCGCCAGTTCGCTTCAACAGAATGAACAGCGTCGATGAGCGCTGGTAGCTGATCGACACCGTTTCGTTGGCGCATGCCACGTCGGTCGACAGCACGCCGCCCATCAACGTCAGGCATACGCAGAGGCGTCGCAGGCTTCGGGAGCCGGAGAAAGCGAGGGGCATCGATCGAGATCCATGTGAAGTGGGTATGCGGAATCGCTGAATATATAAAAGAATGACACACGGCCAAAGACTGATTTCATCGATCGATATGGGTAGAAATTGGAACGCGTGGCGGCGGTATCGCTCATCATTCGAAGTTTGATGCGACTTGAAGCGCACGCTTTCACCGTGGAGATTTCTGCGTTATGTCGACACTCCCTCCCCGCTTCGGCGTCTGGGCACTGGTTCATGGCAGCCGCGCCGCGCTGCAGGACCCCGATGAACCGTACGACGCGTCGTGGGCGCGAAACAAAGCCCTCGTTCTCGAAGCCGAGCGGCTCGGTTACGATTCCGTGCTGGTCGCGCAACATACGATCAATCCGCACAATCCCGACTTCGATCAGCTCGAAGCGTGGACCGCGTCGGCCGCGCTCGCGACGCTAACCGAACGCATCGAGATCATCGCCGCCATCAAGCCGTATCTGTATCACCCGGTGGTGTTGGCAAAGATGGCGCAGCAGATCGAACACATCAGTGGCGGGCGCTTCGCGATCAATCTTGTCAACGCGTGGAATCGTCCTGAGCTGGAACGCGCCGGTATCGGCTTCGCGGAGCACGACGCGCGTTATGCGTACGGTCGCGAGTGGATCACAGTGGTGGATTCCTTGCTGCGCGGCGAGCGTACGCGTTTTCGCGGCGAGCATTTTAATGTGGATGACTATCTATTGCGCCCCGCGGATCCGTTTCGCAACCGTCCGCGCATCTACGTCGGCGGCGAATCGGAACCGGCGCGGGAACTGGTCGCCGGCAAGGGCGACGTGTGGTTCATCAACGGCCAGCCACTGGACGCCGTCAAAGCGTTGATCGCGGATGTCTCCGGCCGCAAGCGCCCCGCTCCGCACGAGCCGCTGCGTTTTGGTTTGTCGGCCTTCGTCATCGCTCGTGAGTCCGGCGAGGTCGCCGATCAGCACCTCGCCCATCTGTTCGCACTGGCCGCAAAAGATGCCCCGCTACGTGAGCAACAGAAATCGAACATCGACCCCAAGGCGGTGATGTTCCAGACCTTCGCGCAAACGCCGCGCGTGGGTTCGAACGGCGGCACGGCGGCTGGACTGGTCGGCAGCTATGACACGGTCGCGCAGCGGATCGCCGATTTTCATCGTGCCGGGATCGAGTTATTCATGTTGCAATTCCAGCCGTTCGAGACTGACATGCGCATTTTTGCCGAAGAAGTGATTCCGCGGGTACGTCACCTGCTCGGCTGATCCGGGCGAGGTCCGCGGCTTTCGGCGCGTCGCACTCATGTGGCACAGTATCGTCAGGCGCATGCGCTACGCTTGCGATACTGGACAGCCCCGATGAGCGAGATGAAGAACCCGACTGCCTACGAGCCCCCGGTCGACGAAGACCAGCTTCTGCTGAAGTGGATCCGGCGCGCGCGTGAATCCCAGATGAGCCATTACGACATGGCCGACCTGCTATCGGCGCGGGACCGCAGCGTCGGCTGGCTGGTCACCGCATTGACCGCGTTTGTGGGGACGGCCGTGTTTGCGTCGCTGACTTCGACCGCCGTCTCGCCGGCGCTCAGGATCTTCGTGGGCTTCGTGAGCGTTGCGGCGGCGGTCTCAGCCGCGCTGCAAACCTTCCTCAGATATGCGGAGCGTGCGGAAAAGCATCGCGCGGCGGGGGCCCGCTATGGCGCTGTGCGGCGCAGGCTGGAAGCGATCTTCGCAGGTGACGCCGACGCACGCGATGGCCACTATCTCACCGCGATCCGCGACGAACTCGACCGGCTCGCTGAAGATTCACCGAACGTGCCGCCGCGAATTTTCTATCGCACCCAGCGAACCCTGTCCGCCGAACCGCGACGAAGCCGCGATGCCTGAGCGACCCGGTTGACTGTAGTTGTCGAAGAATGCGGGGTCGTCGTAAATGTTCTGTGTCATTTGTAAATGGCATTAACTTCAATTGAAGCAACGCGACCGCTGATGTATATGCGCGGGACCCGCAGCGTGTCATTTGCCCATGCAGTTTCAATTGCTGGGATCAACCACAATTCCTGTCGAGGCGCCTGACAGCCTATATAGGCCGCGCCTTGCGGCCCTTAAGGGTCACTTAAGCGTCACTTAAGGACATTGCCTGCACAATGCTCGGTGGTGAGAATACCCCTATCTACAGGCATGTTTTTCCACCACTCATTCGAAACACGATAGTCCCGCCCGGCCTTCCGGTATTTACGTCTTTCCGGGCCTTGGCGTCCGCCCGATTATGGTATCGTCCGACCTGCGCTTTAAGGCGCATTGCCACACTCAATCGGGAAGCGCAATCGCTCCCTAAAAAAAGATTATGGAAGTCCAA
Source organism: Paraburkholderia sp. SECH4 (assembly GCF_030511745.1). Taxonomy (NCBI): domain Bacteria; kingdom Pseudomonadati; phylum Pseudomonadota; class Betaproteobacteria; order Burkholderiales; family Burkholderiaceae; genus Paraburkholderia; species Paraburkholderia sp. SECH4. The sequence continues at coordinate 174,204 of NZ_JALOCP010000011.1, read as the reverse complement.
AACGCCCGTCGTTGGGCACCACGGGGAACCCGCGTCTGGCTCACCGCGGCCGCCGCATTGGCGATCGCGAGCGGAGTACGCCTGTTGCTCCATCCGCTGCTGGGACCGATCATGCCGGGCACCGCCTTCTATATCGCGGCGGCGCTGGTCGAGTACTTTTGCGGGCTGGCCCCGGCGCTTACCGTCATGGTGCTCGGCCTGGGTATCGCCGACTATCTGTTCGTCCCGCCCTACGCAACCATCGACGTATTCGATCGCGCCGACCTCGTCCTGCTGGTCTCGTATCCGTTGGTGACGCTGCTTGTCATCGTGCTGATCGAACGCCTGCGCCGCTCGCAGTTTCGTGCCGAACTGATCGCGTCCGTTGCGCAGTCGCGCTATGAAATGCTGCTGCGTCACGATAACGAACGCATGCTGGCACGCCGCGGCGTCGACGAAACACACCGGCTGCTGCGCCACCTGTCCCATCACCACAGGACGTTCATTTTCATTCAGGCGCTCGAGCGCAACGCGTTACAGCCGGGCAACGACGTCAAGCCGCAAGGCGTGCTGCCGCGCCTGCCCAACCAGATTGCACCGGGCCCGCGCTTCGCCGATGTCGATCCCGACGACATCCAGCGGCTCAGCAAGGCGCTGTGGCCCGGCAGCCATCGCGTGCACCTGAAAAGTGGCGATGGTCCGTCGAAGCTGACCGAGTGCATGTGCGAACGGTTCACCACCCACGCCGGCGAGTTTCTCGTCCTACGGATCGGAGCCTGATCCATGAGTCAACCGACGAGTCTCTTCTTACCCGGCGACGATCATGCCGTGCTGATGTTGCACGGCCTGTCGAGTTCGCCGCTCGAATTGCGTTTTCTCGCCCGCTATCTGAACGCCGAGGGCTTTACCACCTGCGCGCCCGTCCTGCCGGGCTACAGCGCCGGCTCGGAAGAAGAAGCGATGGAGGCGTGGCTCGAGGCGGCCGTGCGCGAGTACGACGCGTTGGCCGAGCGCTTTGCCCGCGTCTCGATCTGCGGGCTATCGATCGGCGCGGCCCTGGCGCTGGCACTGGCGCATCGCCGTCCAGGGGCGCAGTCGCTTGTATTGCTGTCACTGACGCTCTCATACGACGGCTGGGCGATCCCCTGGTATCGTTTCCTGCTCAACTGGGCGTACTTCACGCCGATGCGCAAACGCTGGCGCTACCGCGAGGAGGCGCCGTTCGGCCTGCGCAACGAAGCGCTTCGTGCAAAGATCGCCCGCGCGATGCAGCGCAGTGACTTCAGCGAAGTCGGTCCGTCGACGATTTCATTGCCGGCATTGCACCAGGCGAGCCGCCTCGCCGCGAGCGTGCGCACGCAGGTACGCGACATCAAGACCGATTGCCTGATTGTCCATGCGATCGACGATGAGACGTCGAGCCCACGCAATGCACGTTTTGTCGCCACGAATATCGGCGCTGCCTTTTTACGCACAATCTGGCTGGATGATTCGTATCACATGATTACGTCGGACAACGAGCGCGAAATCGTCGCGCGCGAAACCACCCTGTTTCTGCGCGAGAGCGAAGCCGTCCATAGCGGCGACGACGGCAAACAACAGGTCGTCTCGAAGGCTCTGGCGCGACGCCTCAGGCAACTCGCGGCGCTTGGCAAGGAGCGCGCATGACGGCGGATACCACGCTGAGGTTCGGCAAGCCCACGCGCGTTTCGCTGCGTACCACCCTCAGGTTCGGCAAACCCGCACGCATGTCGCTGCTGCTCGCCGCTGCGCTTGGCCTTTGCGCTGCGCATGCTGCCCACGCGGACGATGCAAGTCCGAACGCGACGACTGACGCCAGCACCGGCGCGGCCACCGACAGCAAATGGAAAATCGGCGTGGGTCCTGGCGTGGTGATTACGCCCAAGTACCCGGGGTCCCGCCAGTTGAGCGTATTCCCGTTCCCTGCGCTGGACATCTCATACGACGACCGGATTTTCTCGCAAGGCCCAGACGTGCTCGGCGTGAACGTGCTGCGCGGTCCTGCCTATCACGTGGGCGCTGCACTGACTTTCGATTTCCAGATGCGCAAGGAGTCCGACGATCCGCGCCTGCATGGACTTGGTGATGTGAATGGCGGGCCGAAACTGAAGCTCTTCGCCGACTATACGTGGTGGGCGTTTACCGGGTCGGTGGCGTTGTACCAGGATATCGCCGGGCATCACCAGGGGACGACGGTCAGCACGGATTTCGTCGCATCCGCACCGGTTGGCGGCTGGTTGTTCTCGGTGGGACCAGGCTTCACCTGGGCGAATGGTACTTATACGCGGACGTTTTTCGGCGTGTCCGGGCAGCAGAGCGCGGCGTCAGGTTTGCCCACGTATAACACCAGTGCAGGCGTGCGGGACGTCCACATGAACGCCATGATGACTTACGACTTTTCGAAGCACTGGAATGGCTCGGTTTCCGCGACTTTCGGGCGACTGGAGCACGACGCGGCGAATAGCCCGATTACCGAAAAAAGATTCGAGCTCAATACGCTCGCTTCGGTGAACTACAAGTTCTAGTTTCTGGTTTCTCGCGCGCTCGCAGCGTGCGAGAAACCAACCGCCAATCACCAATCGCGTTTCAATCCCCCGTACCCAGCTCTTCAACTTCAATCCCCAACTCGGCAGCCATTCGCCGCACCACCACCCGAAGCCGGCTCACCTCGTCGGCAAGCCGCTTCTGTTCAGCTTTGACCGCCTCGAACGCCGACAGCGGCACGACCTCATCGTCCCCGCCCGGCTGGGCAAGATCGCTTGCGCTGACTTCGCCGCATAGCAGATGCATCCAGCGATTTTCGCGCTCGCCCGGCGTGCGGGCCAGCTTCACCACCCGCGGCGGATCGTTGGCAGCCAGTTCGTCGAGAAACGCCTCGACCGACGAGATGTCGGCAAATCCATGCAGACGCGCGCTGTTCAAGCGCAACTCGGCTCCGGTCTGCGGACCGCGCAACAGCAACGTGGTCAGTAACGCTGCCGACTGGCTCGGCAACCCCAACACCCGATTCATGTTGTGTTCGAAACGCGGTACACGGCTGCTGCTGCCTTCCATCACCAGGCTCAGCCGCTTCAATCCGTCGATGGCGGTCAGCACCTCGGCTTCGGTCGCATTCATCACCGGCGCGCGGCCGGTTTTCTGATTGCAACCCAAGGTCAACGCGTTCAGCGAAAGCGGATAACTATCCGGCACGGTGTGCTGCTTTTCGACGAGCACACCAAGCACGCGCCCCTCAAGCAAGGTCAAGGCGCGGATGGAGGGACGGGAAACAGCGTCGGGAGTGGAGTTCATAGAAGATGTCGCGGCATGCGCCGCCGGGTCTCGTGGATGGTGTGCCTTACCGTTGCACAGCCTGGCGGCGGGTTTTAGTTGGTGGCCACTATGATAAACGGCCCGGCCGCTCGCAGTGTACGAATCTCCGCAATGGCGAAGCGTGCCCGGACCGTGTTCGCATCCGGTTCGGCGCATTTTTGTTTCGTTGACGGATTCCCATATTCGAGATAATTTCCCGGATATGGAAAATACACTCGCCGACGACAACGCCATCGACCGCCGCATCGCCCAGCGTCTGCGCGGATTACGCGCCGAGCGCAACTGGTCGCTCGACGATCTCGCCAAGCTGAGCAACGTCAGCCGCGCCACCCTCTCGCGCCTCGAGAACGCCGCCGTGAGCCCCACGGCGAGCGTGCTGGGCAAGCTCTGCGTCGCCTATGGCTTGCCGATGTCGCGTCTCATGCACATGGTCGAAGATGACTTCGCGCCGCTGGTGCCGCGCGACGCGCAGCCGGTCTGGGTCGACCCGAGCGTCGGCTTCCGGCGCCGCTCCGTGTCGCCACCCGCTCAGGCGCTGAGCGGCGAGGCGCTGGAGTGCGAACTCGATGCCGGCGTACGCATCACATACGACGCGTCGCCGAGAGCCGGCCTCGAACATCATCTGATCCTGCTTGAAGGGCAACTGCAGATCACCGTCGACGGCCGAAGTCACGATCTGCAACCCGGCGACTGTCTGCGCTACCAGTTGTTCGGCCCCAGCGCTTTCGTCACGCCCTCGCATAGCGCGGCGCGCTACATCCTCTTCATCGTCTGAGTTCGAGCCACCATGAACGCGACTACCATCACGACCTTTTCCGCCGACGACCTCGTTCGCCATCTGCCCGAACTCGGCGCGCTGCTGCGTGCCTGCGTCCATGACGGTGCGAGCGTTGGCTTTGTATTGCCGTATAGCGTCGAGGAGAGCGAGGCGTTCTGGAGCGGCAAGGTTCTGCCGTCGCTGCGGGCAGGCGCGCTGGTGCTTTTTGTTGCTCGCCATGGCGAGGCGATCGCCGGCACCGTGCAACTCGATTACAACACGATGCCGAACCAGCGTCATCGCGCCGAGGTGCGCAAGCTGCTGGTCCACCCCGCGTTCCGCCGCCAGGGCATCGCCAAAGCGCTGATGGCGGAACTGGAACACCGTGCGCACCAGTTGCAGCGCAGCCTGCTGACGCTCGATACGCGCACCGGCGACAAGGCCGAGCCGCTCTATGCCTCGCTGGGTTATCAGACGGCCGGAGTGATTCCGCAATTTTGCCGCGACACGCTGGAGGAGCGGCTTGATTCAACCACCATCATGTACAAGACGCTGTGAGCGTGACGCAGGCAGGCCGCCTGTGATGCACCACGAGCATGGTAGTCGATACTGACCGATGCTCGGCGAGGAAGGCCGCGATGCAGACTCAGGCGAGTCTGGATCGCGTGGCTTAACGGCGCGAATCGAGCGCGATCCGTACGGCCAGACCGGCGAGCACGGTGCCCATCAGCCAGCGTTGTACCTGTAGCCAGATCGGCCGCCCAGCGAGAAACCCGGCGATCGAACCTGCCATGGTCGCAATCAACGCGTTGATCGTGACGGAGACGACGATTTGCACGCAACCCAGCGCGATCGACTGCGTGAGCACGCTGCCGTGCTCCGGTGAAATAAATTGCGGCAGCAGCGACAGATACATCACCGCGATCTTCGGATTCGCGAGGTTCGTGACGAGCCCCATGGTGAACAGTTTGCCGCGGCTGTCGTGCGGCAGGTCGCGCACCTGGAACGGCGAGCGGCCGCCCGGCTTGACCGCCTGCCACGCCAGATACAGCAGGTAGAGCGCGCCGCCGAAACGCAGCGCGTCGTACGCGTAGGGCACCGTCAACAGCAGTGCGGTGATACCGAACGCCGCGCAAAACATGTAGAACACAAAGCCGAGCGCGACGCCGCCGAGCGACACGAGCCCGGCGCGCCGCCCCTGGCAGAGTGATCGGGAGATCAGATAGATCATGTTCGGGCCGGGCGTGAGCACCATGCCGAGCGAGACCAGGGCAAAGGCAAGCAGCGTTGTGGCAGCGGGCACGGCGTTCTCCTGTGGGAATTGAAGTCGGGCAATGCCGCCAAATATAGCCGACGCCGCCGGTTCAAGCCTTAAACCCCCACGTAAAAAGTCCCTATAGGCAGTTGAATGGCTTTGATTGCGCCAGTGGGGCGGACGCGCCGTTGCATATGGCACCGTACTGTGCCGATTGCGCGCTGCATCGAAAGAAACACTTGCGGTGAAATTTATTGCCCGGTATCGTCGAGCCGTTCTGCAATGCAGCGCGGGAGAGATCGTCAGAGGATTGTGACGACGCCGACGGAGCAACCGCCCCGGAAACTCTCAGGCAAAAGGACCGCGCAGCTGGAACATCTGGAGAGCGGCGCCATGCGCGCCCACCGAAGGGGATTCCCTGCATACCGCTTGCATCGCAAGCGTATGCTCACAGGAAGAAACTCTCAGGTACATGGACAGATGGGGCATCGACGCCGGTTTCGACACGAAATCGACACCGGTGATGCTCAACTACTCTGGACCATGTCATGTCACGAATCGCCATTATCGGCGCCGGCATTACCGGCGTTACGACTGCTCACGCCCTTGCGCAGCGCGGCCACCATGTCACCGTGTTCGAACGTCATCGCTATGCGGCGATGGAGACCTCGTTCGCCAACGGCGGCCAGTTGTCCGCGAGCAATGCCGAAGTCTGGAACAGCGCGGCCACGGTGCTGAAGGGCTTGCGTTGGATGCTCACGCGCGACGCCCCGCTGCTGCTCAATCCGATGCCCACGTGGCACAAGTATTCGTGGATGGGTGAATTTCTGCGGCAGATCCCGCATTACCGCACGAACACTGTCGAAACGGTGCGGCTCGCGATTGCTGCGCGTGAGCATCTGTTTTCGATTGCCGAGCGCGAAGGGATCGACTTCGATCTGGAGCGGCGCGGCATTTTGCACATCTACAAGACGCGCAAGGAATTCGATGCGGCCAGCAAGGTGAATGAACTGCTGCGCGAAGGTGGGCTGGACCGGAATCCGGTGACGTCGAACGAGTTGCACACGATCGAGCCAACGTTGCATGGCGATTTTTTTGGTGGGTTTTTTACGCCTTCCGATTCCACTGGCGATATTCACAAGTTCACGCGCGGGTTGGCTGATGCTTGCGTGCGGCATGGTGTCGAGTTTCACTACGACGCGGAAATTACGGCGATCGAGCAGCCGGCTGAGGGACGGTTCTCGTTGATGGTCAATCTGGAAGGTGAGTCGCAACAGTTTGCTTTCGAGCGGATCGTGGTGTGCGCCGGTGTGAAGAGCCGCGACTTCGCGGCGATGCTTGGCGATCACGTGAACGTCTACCCGGTTAAGGGGTATTCGATCACCGTATGTCTCGATGATGAAGTGAGTCAGCAGAACGCGCCCTGGGTAAGTTTGCTCGACGACAGCGCGAAGATCGTGACGAGCCGGCTTGGCGTGGATCGGTTCCGGGTTGCGGGGACGGCGGAGATCAATGGGTTCAATCGGGATATCCGGTCGGATCGGATTGCGCCGCTGGTCGACTGGACTCGACGGTATTTTCCTGAGGTGTCGACTTCGAAAGTGATTCCTTGGGCGGGGTTAAGGCCGATGTTGCCGAGTATGTTGCCGAAGGTCGGACGCGGAAAACGGCGCGGCGTTTTTTATAACACCGGGCATGGGCATTTGGGGTGGACGTTGTCGGCGGCTACGGCGCAGGTTTTGGCGGGTTCCATTCAATAGGGCTTGTTTGCGTGCGCGGCGCTTACTGCCATACTTCCGGCGGCGCTGCGCGCGCCGTCGCGGTTGTTCATCGAACCCGCCGCCGCGCTTTTGCGATGATGCTTACTAGCCTGGACTCGATCTGACTGGTAGTCCGGAAGCGTCGCCAAAGGCAAATCCAGCTACATCTGCTAGTGTTGTCCAATCGGTGTCCACTCTCGAGGGAGTCTCCATGACCAGATCCCGCTCCGTCACGCGCAGCAACCCAGGCATGCGGCTCACTGATGAACAAATCGCCGCAGAAGCCACGAGACGCTTGGCATGGGATACGGCCGTCCCCCCAAACACCCTGCAAGTCAAAGTCTCACACGGACGCATCACCCTGCTCGGTGTACTTCAACATAACGAGCAACGAGCCGCTGCACTTGAAGACGTTTCCCGCCTGTTCGGCGTCACCGGCGTCTCTGATCACGCCATCGTCAAAGCGAAGTTGCCCTAACCCGCTTTCGCTCGCAACAGCATCCGGCAATGCCTCGCGATCTGCTTCTCCTCCTCGGTGTGAATCGCCCTCACCTTCCCCGCTGAATCCCCTTCCGATAGCCCCAAAAACGCAAGCCCCTCGCACACTCGCTTACGAATCTCCTGGCTGTGTTCGCCGATCCCACCCGTGAACACCAGCAAATCGATCCCACCCAACAAAGCCGCATAGGCGCCGATCGTCTTGCGCACGGCCGTAGCAAACGCATCCAGCGCCAGCGATGCATTCCCATCGCCCGCGGCGGCGCGCTTTTCCAGCGCCTGCATATCACTTTCGCCATCGGCGTAACCGGCGAGGCCGCTCTGGCGATTCAACAGCGTCTCCAGCGCATCGGCATCGAGCTTCTCCACGCGCATCAGATACAGCAGCACGCCTGGGTCAAGGTCGCCGCTTCGCGTGCCCATCGGTACGCCGCCGGTCGGAGTGAGACCCATCGACGTATCGACGGATTTGCCGTTCTGCAATGCACATAAACTCGACCCGTTGCCCAGATGGGCGAAGACTGCTCGCGGCGGCAAATCGGCACCGAGCCGCGCCACCAGCGATTCATACGACAGCCCGTGAAAGCCGTAGCGAATCACACCGGCCTCGGCATAACGGCGCGGCAACGCAAGCTGCGCCGTGCGTGCCGGCAGTGTGGAATGAAACGCCGTATCGAAGCAGGCGAAATGCTCCGCGTCGCCGAAAATCCTGGTTGCCTCGTCGATCAATGCCAGCGCCGGTGGAATGTGCAAGGGCGCAAAGTGCACAGCGTCCTGCAAGCGCTGCCGGACTTCAGCTGTCAGGCGTTGATGCGTTCGCAGATGCGGCCCACCATGCACCACGCGATGCCCCACCGCAACAGGACGCCCGCGCTTCTGCTCCGCAAGCACGCGTGCGAGCTTCTGCAACGCGTCGGTCTGCGACTCCAGCACATCCTCTTCTTGCACCAGTACGCGGCCATCAGGCGACTTGATGCGCAAGCTGCCGTCGCCGCGGCCAATACCTTCGGCGCTGCCTTCCAGCAGCAATGTTTCGTCGCCGCCGGAATGCGTGGAGCGCGCAAACAGTCCGAATTTCAGCGACGACGACCCGCTGTTCAACACCAGAATCGTCGGATTCGGGTCGCCGGTCTTCTCATGAGTCTCCATGGCACGCTCCGCTCAGCCCTTCCACGTCCAGTTGCGGATCTCTTCCTTGTCGATGCCCTCGGCATGCGCATAAGCAAGATGCTCGATGATCTGCCCACGCAGCCACTCTTTCGCGTGGTCGCCGACACCGCGCAGCGCCGGCACGCGATCGATCACGTCGATAGCCAGCGAGAAACGGTCGACCTGATTGATGATCGCCAGTTCGAGCGGCGTATTGATGTTGCCTTTCTCGTGGTAGCCGTGCACGTGCAGATTGCCGTGATTGGTGCGGTTGTACGTGAGTTTATGCACCAACGACGCATACGAATGGAAGTTGAAAATCACCGGCGTGCTGGTGGTAAACAACGAATCGAAATCGCGATCGGACAGACCGTGCGGATGCGCATGTTCAGGCATCAGGCGGAACAGATCGACCACGTTGACGAAGCGGATCTTAAGCTCGGGAAAACGCTCTTTCAGAATCTGCACGGCGGCAAGCGCTTCCATTGTCGCGATGTCGCCTGCGCAAGCCATTACCACGTCCGGCTCGACGCCCTGATCCGTCGACGCCCAATCCCAGATGCCAATGCCCTTGGTGCAATGCGTAACGGCCGAATCCATGTCGAGATACTGCAGATGCGGCTGCTTGTCGGCCACGATCACGTTGACGTAGTCGCGCGAACGCAAACAATGGTCGGCGACGCTCAGCAAACAGTTCGCATCGGGCGGCAGATAAATGCGCACCACGTCCGGGCTCTTGTTGGTGACGACATCGAGAAACCCCGGGTCCTGATGCGTGAAGCCATTGTGATCCTGGCGCCATACCAGCGACGTGATCAGCAGGTTGATCGAGGGCACCGGCTGCCGCCAGCCGAGATCGCGCTTCGCTTTTTCCAGCCACTTGGCGTGCTGGTTGAACATCGAATCGATCACGTGGACGAACGCTTCATAGGTGGCAAAAAGTCCATGGCGTCCGGTCAGCACGTAACCTTCGAACCAGCCTTCGAGCGTGTGCTCGCTCAGCATCTCCATCACGCGGCCGTCCACCGAGAGTTCACCGCCGTCAGCGTCGCTTGCCATGGTTTCGGCCAGCCAGGTTTTCTCGGAGGCCTCGTAGATAGCCGTCAGCTTGTTGCTGGCGGTTTCGTCGGGTCCGAACACGCGGAAGTTCGTCATGTTGTTGCGCATGACGTCGCGCAGAAACGTGCCGAGCACCTCAGTGGGCGACGTGTACGAGCCGCCAGGCTTTTTCACCGCTACCGCGTAGTCGCAAAACGCCGGCAGGTCGAGCGTTTTGCACAGCAGGCCGCCATTCGCATGCGGATTGGCGCTGATGCGGCGCGTGCCTTCAGGCGCGAGTTCGCGCAGTTCCTCGACCAGACGCCCTGTTTTGTCGAATAACGATTCCGGTTCATAACTGCGCAGCCAGCTCTCGACGAGCTTCAGGCTCTTGCTATTCGTGACCGGATCGAGCACCGGCACCTGGTGCGCGCGCCACGAGCCTTCCACCTGATGGCCGTCGACTTCCTTCGGCCCGGTCCAGCCCTTCGGCGAGCGCAGCACGATCATTGGCCAGCGCGGCCGCGTTGCATCATTGGCTTCACGAGCATGCTGCTGGATCGCGCGGATTTCACCGATGCATTGTTCGAGCGTCGCGGCCATCTGCTGATGCATGGTGTCCGGATCGTCGCCTTCGACGAAATACGGCTTGTGGCCATAGCCGATCAGCAACGATTCGAGTTCCTCGCGGGGAATCCGCGCGAGGATCGTCGGATTGGCGATCTTATAGCCGTTCAGATGCAGAACCGGCAGCACCGCGCCATCACGAATCGGGTTGAGGAATTTGTTCGAGTGCCATGAGGTAGCCAGCGGTCCGGTTTCCGCCTCGCCGTCGCCGATCATCACCGTGACGATCAGGCCGGGGTTGTCGAAAGCCGCCCCGTAGCCGTGCGACAGGCTATAGCCGAGCTCGCCGCCTTCGTGAATCGAACCCGGCGTTTCGGGCGTGCAATGTGAGCCGATGCCGCCGGGAAACGAGAACTGGCGGAAGAAGCGCTGCATGCCGGCTTCGTCCTCGCTGCGGTCAGGATAGATTTCCGAGTAGTGGCCCTCCAGGTAGCAATGAGCCAGCGTGGCAGGCGCGCCATGGCCCGGTCCGGCGACATAGATCACGTTCAGATCGAGCTTTTTGATCAGCCGGTTCAGATGCACCAGCAGGAAGCTTTGCCCGGGGTCCGAGCCCCAATGGCCCAGCAGGCGATTCTTGATGTGTTCGGGTTTGAGCGGTTCACGCAATAGCGGGTTGTCGCGCAGGTAGATCATGCCGGCCGAGAGGTAGTTGCAGGCGCGCCAGTAGCGGTCCATCTTGCGCAACGTTTCGGGCTCCAATGTTTTCGGCGGGGACGGACGGGAGGTTGCTTCGGCCATGGTGCCACTCCTTGAAAAGGACTGTCAGGCTGGTTAGCGGGTGCTGCAGCGATTGTTCGCGACGCGATCAGTGAAGAAAAACTGGCAATGGCGGCCGTCCTGTCATGCGCATGACATAACGCAAGCGTAGGGAAAAGGTCCGTTGTGCAAGGTTCCTGGGGGCGGGCCGGCGATCGTCAGGGGTGTGACAGGACATGCGCGTCATGGTTCGGCGCGATCGTCCAAAGCTTGATCTTGCGACGCGTGTGCGTCGCTTTCGTGTAGGCGCGGGAAGCGCCGATAGGGAATTGGCCGATCCGATTGCCGGCCCGAACGTTGGCTAACGCCCGTTCGATTGTTTGTTCGTTCGTTTGCGGGTGTTCAGTTGAAGGCCTTACACCGGCTCTTTCTCTTTCCGTTGTGGTGGCTGGTAGCGCCATTTGCTGGCATTGGGATCGTTGCGGGTGTCGTCGCGTTCGCGTTGCTCGGCGCGCGCTTCGTCGGCGCGGCCGAGTTCGGCGCGCCGGTCGCGCACGGCGCCAGGCGAATCGGACTGACGCAACGGCGACGGCGAACGTCGCGGAGCAGGTATTGGTGACATGGTGCCTCCCTTTTCGAGGATGTGTGACGAATCAACGTTTCTTGCCAGTCCAACGGTGGTCCGGGCGGTGCAGGAGACGAAGCTGACGCAGGTACATCGAAGCGCCGAACATCAGCGCCATGCCTGCTACGATGCCCCAGATTGCGGATGTCATGATTTTTCCTTGGCCCGCCGGCCGCACTGCGTTTGATCGCCTGCGACGTGAAAGTGGGCATCCGATTGAGCGCGCGGTCGATTTTCAGCAAATCGGGTTACGACGCGCGCCAAGCAAGGATCATGCGCTCAATTGGCCGCCGTGTCTGTACGCTGTTGGACTGTCCGGCTGACGGGCGCGGTTGGCGCGGCAGAAGCCGCCGGTCTTGCGCCAAACTTTAAGTGGGCATTAAGTGAATGCGATTAAGCTCTTCATGCTAAATGCGCGACGGCGGGCCGCATCTGGCGCATCCTCTGCTGCTCGCCCTCTATCTGAACGGCCACCATGTCGACACCCAGCCGCCTCAAAGGGCCCCTGATTCTCCTTCTCTCGCTTGTGCTGTTGTGCGCCGGTGTCGCCGTGCTGGTGGGCGTGTTCGGCTTGCTGGTCAAATTGCTGGGCCTTGGCTAGCAAGCCACCCGGTGGGCGCTGAAAGGCAGAAAATCTAGGCGCCCCCTACCGTCCCGCCGCTCAGAAGCATATCGACGTCGATATCAGCCAGCTCCCCAATCCTCTCGATGGTCACATCCGCGGGCGGATTGCTGGAAATCTCCTTGGGATCGAATGCGTAGTGCCCTTGGCGAGGGAAAACCGTAGTCAGCGTCTCTCCCCAGGCCTTCTTCATGGCGGTCAGAATCCGCAATTTGTCGTCCACCATCACATAGTGCCGGGCTGGATAGCACTCCATCACCTGATCGAGCATCTGTTCCTTATGGATGTAGATCAAAACCCGTCCCCCTACCTCTTCCCATAGGCCCGAACGGGAAATCTTGCGCGGCTGGAACACCACATCGCCGTCGGACAAAATCACCGCAGGCCCCCACTGCGACACATGTTTGATCGCATCCAATGCCCCCGGATACAGCCGGTTCGCAAACGGATAATCGATCAGAAACGCCGACATCAACAACAGGCGTGTGTCCCGAGGGTTCTCCAGCCGATACCGCTGCAACGCGCCGAGGTAATCGGCGTAGCCAAGCTCCGCCCGCAGACCTTCGAAAATTTCCCAGTACCGCGCACAGTTCTGCTCGCCGAACTCCCGTTTCATCTGCGCGCGTAAATCCGCCAGCACATGATCGTTGTCCAGCAACGTGTTATCGCAATCGAATAGAAAGACGACGTCGTGAGGCGTGGTATTAGAGGCTTGCATTGCGGCTCCCCGGAATTAGCTCTTGTGTCCATCGGCCGGCGTGGCCGCTTTCTCGACGTGACCGCCGAAGTCGTGCCGCATGGCCGACAACACCCGGTTCGCAAAATCCGCGTCGCCCCGCGAACTGAAACGCGCGAATAGCGCCGCGCTCAGCACCGGCGTCGGCACGCCTTCGTCGATCGCTGCCGCCACCGTCCAGCGCCCTTCGCCCGAATCCGATACGCGCCCTGCGTAGCTTTGCAGATCGGCGTCGCTGACAAGCGATCCTGCTATCAGGTCCAGCAGCCACGAACCGATCACGCTGCCGCGCCGCCATACCTCGGTGACCTCGGCGAGATTCAGTTCGTATTGGTAAAGCTCGGGACGGCGCAGCGGCGATGTTTCGGCATCGGCTTCGCGCGCGTGTTTGCCGGCATCGGCGTGACGCAGAATGTTCAGGCCTTCGGCATACGCGGCCATCATGCCGTATTCGATGCCGTTGTGGACCATCTTCACGAAGTGCCCGGCGCCCTGCGGACCGCAATGCAGGAAGCCCTGATCGGCCGTGCTGCTGCCGGCTGCGCGCCCCGGCGTGGCAGGCGCTGCGCCCGCACCCGGAGCAAGCGTCGAGAAAATCGGTTCGAGCCGTTTCACGACTTCAGTCTCGCCGCCGATCATCAGACAGTAGCCGCGCTCACGTCCCGCGACGCCGCCGCTCGTGCCGACGTCCACATAGTGAAGCCCGCGCTGTGCGAGTTCGGCGCTACGGCGTATGTCGTCGTGGTAATAAGAGTTGCCGCCGTCGATCACAATGTCGCCGGGCTCCAGCAAGGGCACGAGGTTCTCGAGCGTCCTGTCGACCACCGCCGCGGGCACCATCAGCCACACTGCGCGCGGTTTTTGCAGTTGCGCGACCAGGTCTTCCAGCGATGCGGCACCCGCGACGCCGTCCTGTTTCAGTTTTTCCACCGCCGCCAGTTGGACGTCGTAAGCGATGCATTGCTGACCGCCCTTCGTCAGGCGCCGCACCATGTCCGCGCCCATGCGTCCCAATCCAATCATGCCTAGCTGCATATCTCGCTCCGGAAAGTGTCTCGTTGCGCTGCTCGATCTGGCTCGGTGTGCTGCGGCCATGCCGCGCGCTCCGCAGGCGGCAAGTGGCTCTCCTAACTGTAGTTGCGTTTTGTGTGATCCGACGGACACACGGTAGCAGGCTCGCACCGTCCATGCAGTGAATCGGGCACCCCTGCCTGCATCAAACGACAATACGCTTCTTTGGTGAGGTTTTGCGCAGCCAGAAGTTCCGGACGTGCTTCGGTATGCGCTGCAGTCAGGACGTAGGCTTCGATTTAGCTAACTGCCTTCTTACACTTCTGGCACGGGATAAAGCGCGACGCTTTCGCGGGCGCCGCCGCATGTGGGCATGGATCGGATCGGCTTGAGCGCGCCAAGGGCGTGGCAAGTACGAACTGCAAGCCCTATTGCCGGCGCGCCTGGACCTTCTCGTATTGCTGGAGCGCGAAACGCCGCACCGCACGCCACATGAGCGGATAACGATAGCCCGGCACGGCAAACAGCACCAGCGCACAAAGCGCCAGCAATCCGCAGAACAGGAAGGTGCCGCGATAGCTGAATGCCTCGACCAGCAAACCCGACAACACGCCGGAGAGAATCGAGCCGACCCGCGCTGCGTTGAAGAATAACGCCGTCGCGCGGCCCGGCGCATGCGGCATCAGATCCTGTACGTAGACCATGCCGAGGCACGAAGTCACCGCGACCACGAACGCGTTGAGTATCTGCATCGGGATCAGCACGTGGACGGTCCCCGCCACGGACATTGCGACGAAATACAGCGCGTGAACCGCTGCGCAGGCGGCCAGCCAGTTCGGCTTGTGCAGCGTCGACGACTTCGCGCCGAGCGCGAGCATCATCGGAATTTCCGTCAAGGCGCCGAGCCCGAGCATCACCGACACGTCGAGATGCGTGCCGTTCAGGCCGTGCACGATGTAGAGCGGCAGCACGATCATGGTGGCGTTCGCGGCGAGACCCAGCAAGGTGAGCGCAGCCACGGCACGGCGGATGTCGTTCTGCGAGGCGACGCCCGGCAAGTCCTCGTGCGCCTCTTCGCCGGGTGCGGTCAGCGGCGGCACCGTGATCGAGGCCGACGGCTCCGAGGCCGTGTCTTCGACCGTGTGATCGCCCAGATGGCCTTGCGGCTCCCGCATGCGCCAGACAATGGTCGCGCAGGTCGCGAAACTTGCCGCCGCGAACAGGAAGAGCCCATAGAAGCCGGCGCCGGCGAGCACCAGTGCGCCCACCGACGGCCCGAACACCCACGCCGCCGAGAGGATGGTCCGCAAGGTGGCGCTGGCGAATGCGCGCTCCGCGGGGTCCGGCACCGGCAGTGCCGCGCGGCTGAACGAGAACACCATCGAGATGGCCGAGCCGCCCGCGCCGATGAAGACAATGCCGACCGCCAGCAGCAGCCGGTAGTCACGCACTACGCATAGACAGAGATAACCGAGAGCGGCGGCCACCAGTGCCGCCAGCAGCAACGGCCGATGCCGTCCGCTCGTGTCGCTCCAGCGGCCGGCGAAGGTGCTGGCGAGCACCCCGCTGGCAGCGATCAGCGTCATGAAGATGCCGAGCCTGAGCGGCGTCATGCCGGCGCGCTCTACGCCGAACAGCGACAGATACGGAGCGGTGAACGACATCGCCACACCAAGCATGAGGGTGGCGGCGGCCAGCGGCTTGAAGCCAGGGATGTGCAGCAGGTCGAAAAAAAGGGAGGTTTTCAACACGGGTGGCGGTGGGTCAGGGAAAGCGAGTCTGCGACGCGCGATGCGCGGCGCAGACTTCGTGGCCGGAACGAACGGGGCATTATCGGCCTGGCTTGCCGACGCGTAAACCTGCGCCCTCGCATCCCAATTCAGGGGATCTGCTCAGGGGGATGTACGTGAGTGGCTTGAGCCTCAGCACTATCCGCTCCCGCCGAACTGCCCTCGCCCGCCGGACGCACGACGACGTATCCGCGCTGCTCGAGCGTCCAACGGTGCCACTGGTTGCCATAAACACCACAGACAACGCCGAACAGCACCGACAGCACCAGCCCGATCGTGCCGATCGTTTCACCCCACAAGCCCGAGAAAAACAGCAACGTGTTGACCGCCAGCATGATGAAAGTGGCAAACCACATTCTCTTCGACATGGCCCAAACGAAGCCCAATAGCAACGCGCCCCAACTGAAACCGGTGGCGACCGCAACCGTTTCATCCTTGCCGGGGTGCCGAAGGTAGATCTTTTCTGCCATGTCCTTTCCTGAACGCGATGGTGCCTCGAGGGCGAATCATGACGTTTAACATGTCACGCTGACAAGAATATGCGTTTGTGTGAATACAGGCACTGGCCGAGGAACAACACGTTAGCGTTGAGGACTTTTTCCAGAACCCTGCAGGTCAGGATGCTTTGGCGCTGGCGGTAACGCAATGCGCGAGGTAGCAGGTTTTGTGCTTCGGCTGGCATTGTGGGTTTGCCTGCGCACAGGCAACTGCCACCCGCGCTGACGATCCTGACCATAGCTGCTACTCTTACAAAAATCGACGGGCAGCGAGACTCCGCGACAGTGGAAAGCCCTGCCGGCACAGGTAAAAAGCACCGGAGCACTCATGGCAACCCGAACAGCCTATTCCCCCAAAGCGCCCGCACGAGCCGAAGTCGACGCCTTCCCTGGCGTCACGGTCATAGAATTCGGCACGGACTGGTGCGGCTACTGCCAGGGCGCACAAGCATCGATCGCAAAAGCTTTCGAACCGCATGCCGGCATCAGGCATCTGAAAATCGAAGACGGTCCCGGCCGCCCGCTGGGCCGGTCCTTCAAGGTGAAACTCTGGCCCACGCTGATCTTCATGCGCGACGGCGCCGAAGTCGCACGCATTGTGCGCCCGGCTAACGCCACTGAGATAGCCGAGGCTTTCGCGTCGGTCTGACAAGACTTCATCCGCTAACCGGATTACTGGGAGCACACTTCATGGACACCCGTAGCGAGCTGCAAGCCACCGTCGATGCGATGGCCCAACCCGGCAAAGGTCTTCTCGCCGCCGACGAAAGCGGCCCGACCATTGCCAAACGCTTCAAGACGATCGGTCTCGAATCCAGCGAGGAGAACCGCCGCGCCTATCGCAATCTGCTGCTGACCACGCCGGGTCTTGGCGAATTCGTGAGCGGCGTGATCCTTTACGAAGAAACACTCGGGCAGAAAGCGGACGACGGTACGCCTTTTCCGCAACTCTCCGCGAGGAACGGCATCGTGCCCGGCATCAAGGTGGACCTCGGCAAGATTCCGCTCGCGCTCGCCCCGGGTGACGAAATCACCGAAGGCCTCGACGGCCTGGCCAGGCGTTTCGTCGATTACAAGCGACAAGGCGCGCGCTTTGCGAAATGGCGCGCGGTCTACAACATCACGGCTAGCTTGCCGAGCCGCCTAGCCATCGAAGCGAATGCCGACTCCCTTGCGCGCTACGCGGCGATCTCGCAGGAAGCGGGCATCGTGCCGATCGTCGAACCGGAGGTACTGATGGACGGCGATCACACCATCGGACGCAGCGCGGAAGTGACTGAGGCCGTGTTGCACGAAGTCTTTAACGCACTGCACCGGCATCGCGTGGTGCTCGAACACATTCTGCTGAAGCCGAGCATGGTGCTGGCGGGTTCTGAACACGCTCAGCAATCGTCGACCTCGGACATCGCGGCGCATACGGTGCGGATACTGAAGCGCACGGTGCCGTCGGCGGTGCCAGGGATCGTGTTCCTGTCCGGCGGGCAAACGCCGGAAGAGGCAACGGCCAATCTCGATGCAATGAATCGCCTCGGGCCGCTGCCGTGGAATCTGAGTTTCTCGTATGGCCGCGCGTTGCAGGAACCGCCGCTGCAAGCATGGAAGGGTCAGGCGAGCAACGTCAAGGAAGCCCAGCAGGCGTTGCTCAAGCGCGCCCGCCTGAACAGCGCGGCGGCGCTCGGCAAGTACGACGCTTCGCAGGAAAAGAGCTAGTCTCGTGACGAGCGGCTCGCGCTTGCCGAAGCGGCCTTACGGTTCGCAAACAACCAGCGCGTGCAGCTCGTCAATATTGAAGGGTTTGGCGAGTATCGCTACGCCGAGCCGGCGCGCCCGTTCGAGCTCGTCGGCGTAGCCGGTCATCAGCGCGATCTTCTGCGCCGGCCACGCGCTGCGTACTTTCTCCGCAAGGTCGATGCCGTTTAGCTTGCCAGGCATCTGAATGTCGGACAGCACGAGTTCGAACTTCGCGCCACCGCTCAGCGCGTCGAGCGCCAGGTCGGCGGTCGGCTCATGCCGCACTTCGCAGCCGAAGGTTTCCAGCACGGCGGCTACGCCCGCCGCCACCTCTTCGTTGTCTTCGACCAGCAATACGACGCCCATTGGAGCCGGTGCCGGCTGTTGCGCAGTTTCTACATCGGGCAGTACCGCCTTCTGCCGATCGCGATAGCGCGGCAAATACAGTCTGACCGTTGTGCCACTGCCCGGCACGCTGTCGATTTTGGCCGTGCCGCCGGCCTGTTCACACATGGCAAGGACCTGGGCGAGGCCGAGGCCGGAGCCCGAGCCGCGCAGCTTGGTGGTGAACAGCGGCTCGAACGCGCGACGGGCGACGCCTTCGGGCATCCCTTCGCCGTCGTCGGAACAGGCAATCAGCACGTATTCGCCGTCGGGCAGCAAGGTGTCGCTGCCCACCAGACGGTTGTTCTGGCAACGGATCACGAAGCGGCCACCGCGCGGCATCGCATCGCGCGCGTTGACCGCCAGATTCATGATCGCGAATTCGAGGTCGGTCGGGTCGGCCAGCACCTGCCAGACGTTGTCGACCATGTTCAAGGCCATTTCGATGTTGTCGCCGAGCGCCGCGTCGATGAGTGGCGCGGCGCTCGGCAACCATGTGGCGAGGTTGACCGGTTCCTGCTTGACCGGCTGTTTTTTCGCCACGCTCAGGAGCCGCCGTGTCAACGATTCCGCCGTGGCGGTGGCGCGCTCGACGGCCTGCACCTCTTTTTCCAGGTTGTTATAGCGCTTCAAGCGCGCGAGTTCGGTGTTGGCCGATACGACCATCAGCAGATTGTTGAAATCGTGCGCGACATTGGCGACGAGATTGCTGAGCGCACCCATGCGCTGCAATTGCCGGCTCGACGCCTCGGCAGAAAGACGCATCGCCACTTCGCCTTGCCAGCGCTCCCACGCGCGGCGCTCGCCGGCAAGCTGGCGCAATGAGAAAAACACCAGCAGCCAGATCGCCACGCAAGGCACGGCCGTGATCGCCGCGATCGCCATGAAATGCTCGCGCCACGCGGCGCCGATCGAGCCCGCTTCATACGCGCTCATCACATAGAGCGGGTAGTCGCCGACGCGGCGAAACGCCAGCAGCCGTTCAACGCCATCGACCGTTGACGTCAGACGGATATGGCCGAATAACTGTTTGTCGCGCAATGCCGCGATGAACGCGCTTTGCTGGGTAGGCTTGGCGCCGCTCGGCCACGCCGGATAACGCACCAGCAAGCTGCCGTCCTGACGGTACAGACCTAGCGAGAGCGACGTATCGCCATTCGTCAGTTCACGGTAGAAGCGCGAAAAGTAGTCGGTGCGCAACGCCACAGACACCACGCCCAGGAATTGCCCATTCTCGCCCGAGCGGCCGGTCGCAGTGTTGAACACATTGGTTTGCGACAGCGGCCCGAATAAGGGTAGTGAGAAATAGGGTTGCGGCCGCATCGCCTTGGCGGCAGTGAAGTCTTCACGTTGACTATTCGACATGACCGGCGCCGGATAAGCGCGACTCGACACCAGCAGTTTTCCATCCGCACCGAGCAGGTAAATCGATGCGACCTGCGGAAAGTCACCGCCGATTTGCCGCAGACGGTCGTGCAAGCCGGCTTCCTGCGCGCGAATCTGCGCGTCATTGTCGTTGCCGAGCAGGTCGACGATACGCGAGGCCATCTGCTGGTCGAGGTCCAGCACCTTGACGGCCTGTTCCTCGGTGACGCGCGCGAGCCGGTCGATCATGTCGTTCGAATCGGCAATCCGGCGCTGGTAATCGAAATACCCGTAACCCGCGAGGCAGGCCAAAGGAAACACAATCGAAACCGCGAGCACGATCAGAAGCACGCGCCGCGTCACCGCGAAATTACGCGACGGCATGGGGAAATCGACTGCAACACGTTCGGCACGTTGCACGGTCACGATCTCCATGAAAGATGAGTACGGGTCGGGGTGGTCGTGCACGACGCGCCCCGCGTTGTCCGTGCGCTTTTTCCGCTCCCCGGAATTTACCGCACTTCCGCCGTTCTCCATAGCGTGGCTCGTGACGGAAACGACGCACGTGTGGCGGCCGTTAGTCGGGCACACGCATTGCGCACGTAGGGCGTCCACTGATAGGCCGTTCACCGCGTGTTGCAGCGCGGTGAAGAACACTCAGGCGAGTTGGTTCCGGGTAGGTCCCATTTAGTCAGACGTAACGGGTCATGTGAACCGCACTCGTCACGTTCCCGCCGGGCGTTCGTTCTCGTCAGTGGTGAGTTGTTCTTCCAGGCGATCAAACACGCGTTGCGTCGCGCGGCTTGGCGCGTCGAGTGCGAACAGCAGCAGTGAACGGCCCGTCACCTGATAGGCGTCGCCGGCGCTGAATTGCGGCAACTCTGCGCGCACCGGCATATTCGTATCCAGCAGACAGGTCCACTGATCGCCCTCGGGAATCTCGGGCAGCGTGAAATTGACCACGTCGTGATGCGCGTTCAGCACCAGCAGCAAGGTCGCGTCGGACGCGGGACGTCGAATGCCGCTCGCCTGAGCGCGTCCGTCGATCACGAGGCCGAAGCAGCGCATCGACGGATCGTCCCACTGTTCCTGCGAAAGATCGGTGCCGTCAGGAGAAAGCCAACGCGCGTCGGTCACGTCGAGCGCCTCGTTGTATTCGCCGGTGAGAAAGCGCCCGCGACGCAGTACCGGTAGACGATGGCGCAGCGTGGTCAGATTCTTGACGAACTCGGTCAGTGCACGGCCGTCGTCGTCGATGCCTTCCCAATCGACCCAACTGATCTCATTGTCCTGGCAATACGCGTTGTTATTGCCCTTCTGCGTGCGGCCGAATTCGTCGCCCGCGAGGATCATCGGCGTACCTTGCGAGAGCAGCAACGTGGCCAGCAGATTGCGTTTTTGACGCTCGCGTTGCTGCCGGATCTCCGCATCGTCCGTCGGGCCTTCGATGCCCATGTTCCATGACTTGTTGTCGGAGTGGCCGTCCTTGTTGTCTTCGCCGTTGGCCTCGTTGTGCTTGTCGTTGTACGAGACCAGATCGTTGAGCGTGAAGCCGTCGTGCGCGGCGACGAAGTTTACGCTGGCCCATGGACGGCGCCCACGATGGTTGAACTTGTCGCCCGAACCGGTCAGGCGCTTGGCAAGATCGGGGACTTCGCCTTCGTCGCCCTTCCAGTAGCCGCGCACCGTATCGCGAAAGCGATCGTTCCATTCGGCCCAGCCGGGTGGAAAGCCGCCCACCTGATAGCCGCCGGGGCCGCAGTCCCACGGCTCGGCAACCAGTCGCACGGCGGAGAGCACCGGGTCCTGCCGGCAACTGTCGAGGAAGCCGCCGCCTTCGTCGAACCCGTGCGTTTCACGGCCGAGAATCGTGGCGAGGTCGAAACGGAAACCGTCGATCTTCATCTCCGTCACCCAGTAGCGCAAGCTGTCGGTGACCATCTGCAGCACGCGTGGATGGGACAGATTGAGCGTGTTGCCGGTACCGGTATCGTTGATGTAATAGCGCGGCTCGTCCGGCATCAATCGATAGTAAGACGCGTTGTCGATGCCTTTGAAGGAGATCGTCGGACCACGCTCGTTGCCTTCCGCGGTGTGGTTGTAGACCACGTCGAGAATGACTTCGAGGTTGGCATTATGAAAACGGTCGACCATCTCCTTGAATTCGCCGACCGAGTCGATCGACGACGCGAAGAAGCGCGGGTCGGCCGCGAAGAAGCCGATCGTGTTGTAGCCCCAGCAATTGGTGAGGCCTTTGTCGAGCAGATGGCTGTCGTTGACGAAGGTCTGAATCGGCATCAATTCGACCGACGTAACGCCGAGGCTTTTGATGTAATCGAGCACCACCTGCTGGCCGAGTCCCGCAAAGGTGCCACGCAAATTCTCCGGTACTTCGGGATGACGTTTGGTAAATCCGCGCACGTGCGTTTCATAGAAGATCACGCGCTCCCAGGGCAGCGCATTGCGTTCCGGATGACTCCACGAAAAGTTGGCGTCGACCACCTTGCACTTCGGCACGAAGGGCGCGCTGTCGCGCTCGTCGAATGACAGGTCGCCCTCTTCCGAATCAAGCGTATAGCCGAAAATTTCCGGCGCCCATTTGAGCTCGCCGATATGCGCTTTGGCGTAGGGGTCGAGCAGGAGTTTGTTCGGATTGAAGCGATGTCCTTTTTCCGGTTCATAGGGTCCGTGGACCCGATAGCCGTACACGGCACCCGGTTTCAGATTCGGCACGAACACGTGCCAGACCTCGTCGGTGTACTCCGGAAGCTCGATGCGTTCGATTTCTGTCTCGCCGGTTTCATCGAACAGACAGAGTTCGACTCCGGTTGCATGCGCTGAGAACAGCGCGAAGTTCACGCCGCTTCCGTTCCACGTCGCACCAAGCGGGAAAGGTGTGCCTTCCGCGATGCGCGTCGAATAGCTGGCCTGGGATGACATAGGGATTCCTGTGGAAGCTGAAGGCGCTTGCGCACGTGTTTTAAGCGCGCAAGCTTGCTGCTCCAGCAAATTATGGACCTGAGTGTTGCGCGCGCAGCACAAGGCGTCCTTCAGGCAACTACGGAAAAACGCACGGACGTCGCAGTGCAAGCACTGCATACGATGCATTCGCCGTGCATGAATGGAGACAGGAATGACGCGGGCTAAAGAGTGTCCGCTGAACCGGCTGACCGGTGAGAACTTCGCAGAGGAATTAACGCATCGGGCATAAATACGCCGTCTTTACTGTGGTCCCACAGTATGCAACGCGGCGGCAGACTCGAGCACGCGCAAGAGGCGCTCCGGTGTCAGGGGTTTGGCACAATGCGCATCGAAACCAGCGGCCTTGGCGCGCACCTTGTCTTCGCGCGAAGCAAAAGCCGTACAGGCCACCAGCAGCATGTCCGAAGTCAACGGGTTGGCCCGCAGGCGGCGAGCCAGCTCGAGACCATCGAGGCCGGGCATCTTGATGTCGAGCAGAACGGCGAACGGCTGCCATTCACAGGCCATGCCGCACACGGCGAGCGGATCGCACAGCGCGCGGCACTCGAAGCCGTCGGCGCTCAGCAGCATCTGCAAAGCTTCGGCCGCCTCGCGGTAATCGTCGACCACGAGCACGCGACGGTTTGATGCCATCGCATACTGAATAGTCCGCCAAACCACGACGTCATCGCTCTCGTCCATTCTGTCGTCGAACGTCACCCTGGTCTCCCGGCTTCTTTCTGGTGCCACGTTTGGGCATCGAGGAACATGCGTGCAAGATTCGCTCCCACCGCGCGGCAAGCGCTTATCGCTCGCCAGGCACACGCTTCGGTTTTCGCCACACCACGCTCGATCCGCCGCTGCACACGCGCTACCTCATCACCATACCGTACTGGGCCGACTACCGCTTCCTGATTTATGCTGTCTTGACGCCTCCGGACACATCGTGCGCAAGCACGGAATATTGCGTTGAAATACGGATGAAACGCACTTCCGCCGTGCATGCCGCCCTTGCTGCGTGCATTGCGCATGGCTTTATATTCACCTTTGCATCATCGGCCCGTTGTATACGAGCGAATATAGTCACTGCGAGTTGGGGAAAACACGCAAACTTCAGTTGAAGGAAAACGCGAAATTTTGTCGAAAAACGGCGTCGCATTGAGGATTCCTGCTTGCGGGTTATCCCGCACAGCCGGGCTGAGACCGCCGTCGCGAACCGGGCATGCCAACGATACGAATGACTTTTCCATGTCGGCGCGCAGCCCAGGCCTCGCGGCGAGACTGCGGTAACATTCCGCATCGATGCCGGGCCTGGCGTATTCCCTACCCATCCCGGCAGGCCACAGGACTCGACGATGAGCGTCACGAAGCGCAACAACGTAAAGATTTTCGGTAGCGGCAAGCGGACCATGATGTTGGCGCATGGTGTCGGCGACCAGCGCATGCAACGCCACCTCGCGCCGCTGAGCCTGTAAGACGATGCAAAGCACGCACCGCCCCTTGCCGTCCGCCGATACCTTGTTCGAGCACGCCGCCTGCGGCCTGCTCGTGACCACCCCCGACGGCTGGATCCTGCGTGTGAACGCAACCTTCTGCAGTTGGCTCGGCTATAGCGCGCCGGAGCTTGCCGAGGTAAAGCACATTCAGGATCTGCTGACAGTCGACAGCAAGGTGTTCCATCGGACGCACTGGTCGCCGCTGCTGCAAATGCAGGGTTCGGTGGCCGAGGTCAAACTGAACATGCTGCATCGGGACGGCCACATGGTGCCGATGCTGCTCAACGCGGTGCGCCGCGATCACGGCGAAAGCAGCTACCTCGAAGTGGCGGTGCTGATCGTCGCGGATCGTCACAAGTACGAGCAGGACTTGCTGCTTGCGCGCCGCAACGCAGAAGCGTCTGTCTCCGCGCATCAACTCGCTCAGAAAGAATTGCAGGAAAGCCGCGACGTGCTGAGCCTCGCCATGCGCGGGGCGCGCATGGGTGCGTGGTCGCACGAGTCGAAGTCAGGCAAATTCTGGTGGAGCCGCGAACTGGAAGCGCTCGCGGGCTTCGCCGAGGGACGGTTTGCGAAAATGCCCGGTGGCTTTTTCGAACTGATTCATCCCGGCGACCTGATTGCGCTCAACGAGGCAGTCGATCATGCAGTGAAAAGCGGTGACGACTACGTCGCCGAATTCCGCTTCCTGCATGCAAGCGGCGACTGGTGCTGGATGGAAGGCCGTGGCCGCGCCACCTACGACCGCCAGGGCGAGCCGCTGACAATCTACGGCCTCGGCATCGACATCACCGAGCGCAAGGACGCGCAGACCGTGCTGCTGCGCCAGGCAGCGATTTTCGAACACCTGAGCGACGCGATCGTTATCACCGACCTGCGCGGCAACATCACCGATTTCAACGCCGGAGGCGAGCGCGTGCTGGGTTATCGCCGGCGCGAAGTTCTCGGCAAGCCGATCGCCATGTTCTATCCGCCGGAAGACGCGTTACGCATCCGCCGGGAAGTGCTCGCCGCCCTCGCCGCGGACGGCACGTGGCGCCGCGAACTGACTTTCGTGCGGCGCGACGGCACACGCGGGGTCTGTGAAACGGTGGTCAAACCGCTGGCAAACGCGCGTGGCGACATCTATGGCGCGGTCAGCGTGAGCCGCGACATCACCGGGCGCAGGCGTGCCGAACAGCAATTGCAGCGCCTGAATCTGGAACTCTCAAAAGCCGATCGCCGCAAGGACGAATTTCTCGCCACGCTCGCGCATGAGTTGCGCAATCCACTCGCGCCGATGCGCAACGTGCTCGAAATCCTGCGTCTGAAGGAATTCGCCGACCCGCAATTGAGCTGGTCTCGCGACGTGTTCGACCGGCAATTGCAGCACATGACGCATCTGGTCGACGACCTGCTGGAAGTGTCGCGCATCACGCAGGGCAAGCTCGAATTGCGCAAGCAGCGGCTCGAACTCGCGCGTGCGATGCAATCCGCCATGGAAGCGGCGCGGCCCACCGTGCAGGCGTCGGCGCATCATCTGAGCGTGACGTTGCCGCGCGAGCCGCTCTATCTCGACGCCGATCCGACACGCCTGTCGCAGATGATTCTGAACCTGCTGAACAACGCGGCCAAGTACACGCCGCCCGGCGGCAGCATCTCGCTCGCCGCGGAGCGCGAAGGCGATGAAGCGGTGATCGTCGTGCGCGATTCCGGCATCGGCATTCCGCGCGAGCATCTGGACAGCGTGTTCGAAATGTTCTCGCAACTCGCCCCGGCGCTGGAGCGCTCGCAAGGCGGTCTCGGCATCGGTCTCGCGCTGGTGCGCGGCCTCGCCGAACTGCACGGCGGCACGGTCGCCGCATTCAGCAACGGTCCAGGCACCGGCAGCGAGTTCGTGATCCGCCTGCCACTATCGAAAGCGACCCCGGAGCAGTCGGAGAGTTCGCCGGCCGAGATGCCGCGTACGGCAGGTTTGCGCGTCGTGATCGTCGACGACAATGCGGACGCCGCCGATAGCCTCGCCATGGTGCTCGAACTCGAAGGCCACGAGGTGCGCACGGCCGGCGACGGCATCGCCGGACTGGAACTGATCGGCGAATTCGCGCCGCAGGCGGTGATTCTCGATATTGGCTTGCCGCGTCTGAACGGCTATGAATTGGCGCGGCGCATTCGCCACGATCATCAGGACGCCGACATTCTGCTGATCGCCGTCACCGGCTGGGGTCAGCAGCAGGACAAGCAGACCGCTGAAGAAGCAGGCTTCGACCATCATTTCACCAAGCCTGTCGATCCGCGGGAGTTACAACGCGTATTGAGCCGCTAACGCACAGAAACTTCAGCCTATGCTCGATGATCAGGTAATCAGTGCCCTCGCCGCGCACGACATCGTTCCCGATGCAACTCAGCGCGATGCCATCGCGGCGCTCGTCACGTTGCTGGGCGCAAACGGGACAAACGGGCGACGCACAAAGTCCGGTTCCACGCCGGCACATCCGGGCGTCTATTGCCACGGCTTGCCCGGACGCGGCAAGAGCCTGGTGGTCGATACGGTATTTGAGCTGGCAAGCTGCCGGAAGCGGCGCCTGCATTTCCACGAATTTCTGCGCGAGATGAACCGGCGCCTGGTGAATGAGCCGCGCGGCGACGACCGGCTGGGATCGGTCTCGCGACAATGGCTCGATGACGTGGAGCTGCTGTGCTTCGACGAATTTCACGTGCACGATATCGCCGACGCGTTCCTGATGGGCCGGTTTCTCGATACCGCGATCGGCCTGGGCACGCGCATCGTGCTGACCTCGAACTACGCACCGGACGCCCTGCTGTCCGACCCGGAGTTTCACGAGCGTTTCCTGCCGACGATCGAACAGATCAAACGTTGCTTCACGATGATTCACTTCGACGGCGCACGCGATTATCGTTTCGGCGGCGAAGAAGCCGCGCTGTCGCATTTCTTTGCACCGCTCGACGCGGCAACTGGCGACGCGCTCCTGGAAATTTTCGAGCGCTATGAAGGCAACGAGACGCTGGAGCCTGCCACCGTCAGCGCGGCAGGCCGGCCGCTCGCCGCGCGCGCCGCAGGTGCTGCGTTGCTATGGGTGGACTTCGACAACCTGTGCGTGGCGAGCCGTTCACACCTTGACTATCTGGACCTCGCCGAGCATTGGCACGGTCTGATTCTCGACCAGGTGCACACTGAATGGCTCGCCAAAGCGCATACGCTGCAGCGGCTCATATGGCTTGTCGATATCTTCTACGACCGCAAATGCGCGCTGTTCATCGCGTCCGATCAGCCGATCGAGGCGGCGCTGAGCGGACTCGAAGGCGCGCACGATCTGTCGAGAACGCTGAGCCGTCTCGCCGAAATGCAATCGCGCGGTTATCGCAGCACGCTCGACAACACTGCCGGCAGGATTGAGATCGCTGCAGCGCAGACGGTCGTTCAGCCATGACAGCGGCGTGAACGACCGTCTGCAGACACACCCTACGCCTTGCTGCTCTTACCCTTCACCCGCGCAATCTGCTGCTTCGCCGCGTCATACACATGCTCGGACGTGAAGCCAAACCTCTTCTTCAGATCGGCGAACGGCGCGGACGCGCCGAACGTATGCATCACCACCTGCGCGCCGTGCCGCCCGACATAGCGGTCCCAACCCAGCGTTGCCGCCTGCTCGACAGCGACGCGCGCATCCACATCGGGCGGCAGCACGGAATCCTGATAGGCCTCGTCCTGTTGCTCGAAGATGTCCCACGACGGCATCGACACCACTCGCGCCGCGATCCCTTCACTCTTGAGCTTCTCGTAGGCGTCGGCGCATAGCGACAATTCGCTGCCCGTGGCGAGCAGAATCACTTCAGGCTTCTGCCCGTCAGGCGCATCGGCGAGCACGTAAGCGCCCTTCTGCACGCCTTTGGCCGACGCATAGCGCGTGCGGTCCAGGGTCGGCAACGCCTGACGCGACACGACGATGCACGACGGCCGCCGCGGATGTGACATCGCCACGCGCCACGCTTCGGCGACCTCATTCGCGTCGCCCGGGCGCAGCAGGGTCAGTCCCGGCACGCCACGCAGCGAAGCCAGTTGCTCGATCGGCTGATGGGTCGGACCATCCTCGCCGACGCCGATCGAATCGTGCGTGAACACGTAGATCGCCGGCACTTCCATGATTGCGGAAAGGCGAATCGGCGGCTTCATGTAGTCGCTGAAAATCAGAAAGGTCGAACCGAACGGGCGCATATTCGACAACGCGAGCCCGTTCACCGCCGCGCCCATGCCGTGCTCGCGAATCCCGAAGTGCAGGTTGCACCCGCCATAGTCGTCGGATTCGAAGCTGCCCGCGCCTTCGAACTTCAGATTCGTTTTGGTGGACGGCGCGAGATCGGCCGCACCGCCGATCATCCAGGGCACGCGTGCGGCAATCGCGTTGAGCACCTTGCCTGAGGAGTCGCGCGAGGCGATGCCCTTCGGGTCTGTATCGAACGTGGGGATGTCGTTGTCCCAGCCCTCCGGCAATTCGTGCGCTTCCATCTGCGCGAATTCGCGTGACAGTTCCGGGTATTGCTTGTTGTACGCGTCGTACTTCGCCTGCCATGCCTCGCGCGCCGCCTTGCCGCGCGCGCCGATGCCCTGCGCGAAGCGTTCATGCACGCCGTCCGGCACGTAGAAGAACTTGTCTTCGGGCCAGCCATAGAACTTCTTGGTCAGCGCCACTTCTTCGACACCGAGCGCCTCGCCATGCGCAGCGGAGGTGTCCTGCTTGTGCGGGGCGCCCCAGGCGATGATGCTGTGGACCACGATCAGCGTCGGCCTGTCCGTGATGCTTTTTGCTTCGGCAAATGCCGCTTCCAGCCCCGCGGCGTCGTTGGCATCGTTTACGTGCATCGTGTGCCAGTTGTAGCCGCGGAAACGGCTCTCCACGTCGTCGCTATAAGCGAGGTCGGTGTGGCCCTCAATGGTGATGCGGTTGCTGTCGTAGATCCAGATCAGATTCGACAGCTTCAGATGCCCTGCAAGCGACGCCGCTTCGTGCGAGATGCCTTCCATCATGTCGCCGTCGCCGCATAGCGCGTACACGCGGTAGTCGAACAGGGGCGCATCGGGTTTGTTGAAGTGGCTTTCGTGCCAGCGTGCCGCCATCGCCATGCCGACGCTATTGCCTAGCCCCTGGCCGAGCGGACCGGTGGTCGTCTCCACGCCGCTGGTCATACGAAATTCGGGGTGGCCAGGCGTCCTGCTGTCGAGCTGGCGGAAATGTTCGATGTCGTCGAGCGAGACGGCGGGCGCACCGGTCGGCTTGCCGTCGTGGTCCACGGCCTTGACGTTCGCCAGATGCAGCAGCGAGTACAACAGCATCGACGCGTGCCCCACCGAGAGCACGAAGCGGTCGCGATTCGGCCACAGCGGCTCGTCCGGATCATAAACAAGGTGGTTTTGCCACAGATGGTAGGCGACCGGCGCCAAAGCCATCGGCGTGCCGGGGTGACCGGAATTGGCCTTTTGCACAGCGTCCATCGACAGCGTGCGAATCGTGTTGATGCACAACTGATCGAGGGCGGGATCGTTTTGCATGGGGACACTCCTTGTTCGGCGGTTGGAGGCATCGCCGGGACGCGTATTGAATCGGCGTGGTCGGCGACCGGTGTTCGTCTGGAAGAACGTGGAAGAACGCTTGAGGACCACAAGGCTCATCGATGATGCGCCGATGCGCGTAAATCTGCACGGCGCGTTACATCCTGTGCCGTGTTGTGCCGATGATTGGAGATGGTTCTTTCAAACGGCTTGCGGCTTTACCTGGCGCGTTACTTCTCGGGGGCCGCACGGTCGGCGGCCACGATCTCGCGGCCGTAGTCGATCGCCGCGCGGCGCGCCTCGTCGGCAGTCGCGTACGGGCCGATCTCGGGTGCGCCATCGAATGGAAACAGAATCCGCCTGTCGGCTTTTCTGACGACTTTCAATCCACCTATGTAACGGCCGTCGCCTGTTCCGTGATAGCTGGCGTAAATCTCGAAGTCGTCGTCAACCACGTCGGCCTTATGTCGCGCCATGTGTATATCCCTATCCCTGCACCTCTGGTCCGGTGCGCCTATTCGAATGGCAGCAAGCTGCGTACCGGCGTTCAGCAATACCTGTTCCACCCGAAGCGGAATCGGCTCAGCGCGAGATTGGGAGGGGAGTAAAACAGCGCGCACTGGAAATCCGATGAACTCGGCTCCAGTGCGCCTGGGCAAATCGACACGCGGTTGTTGTTGCCTCAACGGGTTGCGGCGACCGTCGTACGGACGGCCGTTACGAACGTACCACTGAAGCCGCATTAAAACTGATGCAGCATCCCGACATACGCGCCGGTTTGCGATTCGCCGGCGAGTGGACTCGTGTTATTGGTGGCATCGCGCGGCGACGCTTCAAGCGAAAAATTCGAGTTGCTGCCGTTGCGCACGTAGCCCACCGTGCCGTACACGAAGGTCCGCTTCGAGAGGTTATAGGTGGTGCCGAGCACGTACATCATCGCGTGGCCGGACGGGTCGTGCGCGGCATCGCTGCTGCCGTCGCCGACCTTGATGTAATAGCCGCCCGCCGTCACCGCCCAGCGCGACTGGATGTTGTACGTCGCGCCGAGCCAGTAGTGATCGGCAGTGTCGGCCACGCCCGCCGGTGAATCCGGCGCCGAGTAATGCGTATAGGCGCCCTGAATCTTCCACGCATCGAAATGCACATTCGCACCGGCGAAATATTCGCGCGAAGCCTGGAAGATATTGCTGAAGCGGCCGTTGCTGTCACGCAGTTCGTCGTAGATGCCGCGCACGTCGAAGAGCGGCGAGTGATACGTCAGCATGATGCCGTCGGAGCGGCCAAACTCGCCTGCTGCACCGCTGTTGAACGCGCCCGCCTGATTGCCGAAAGCGTATTGCGCCTGCACGTCGAAGCCCCAGAACACCGGGCTGTGATACTCGACGTTGTTGCTCGTCTGCTGCCAGTTACGTCCGCGCACGAGCGATGCCGACGAAAATGCCTCCTGCACGAACGGGTCGAATTCCCACACGCCGTCGCTATCGATGAACAGATTGCGCCCGGCCTGCAGCGTGCCCCACTGGTCGCTCTTCAGGCCGACGAAAGCACGCCGTGACCACAACCGTCCGCCACCCGTGGTGCCGTTCATGATTTGCAGACCGGTTTCGAGGTTGAAGATCGCATTCAGCCCGCCGCCCAGATCTTCATTGCCTTTGAGGCCCAGCATACTGGTGCCCCAATCGCCGCCTTCCGCACTCCAACGGGTCGAACTGCCGCCCGCGCCATTATTGATGTGATTCAGGTATTCCACGCCGCCGTCGAGACGGCCATATAACGACACGCTGGTTTGACCATAGGCCAGCGGACTGATCACCGCCAGCGCGGCCACTAATTTTGTATGTAGTCTCATCATTGTTTTGCCGTGAGTTTCTTTGTCGAGAATAGAATGTTGTAAAACTACACGTTTCGCGCCGAACTATAGGTGATCGGTGCTTGCTGGCCTATCCGTTTGACGCAATAAGCATTTGCGGACTGCGCGCCCGGCATTGAAAATCCGCAGTGGAATTGGCGCGCCTCAAAAGAAATCCTCATCGATGAGATCGAAAGGTACTCACGATAAGATAGTCGGTCATTCGGCATCAGCCAAATAGAAACGCATTGATCGTTTGCCCATTCATCCTTTGCCACTCGCCATGAACGTGCCTGAACTGACCGAAGACGAAAACCTTGGCCTTTACCAACGTGCGACAGAAAACGGCGCGGAATGGTGGCGCGTCAGCGTGGCGGACCGGCCGGAAAACTATCGGCTCGAGCATGGTGTCGATGGCGGCAACGGCACCGGATCGGTCGATATCGATCTGGTGGTCGACGCGGAAAACCTGCGCGCGAAGCTGAAGAAGTGGCGCCGCGAAGGTTTTGCAATCGATACGCCCGACGCCGCGGACGAAGCAGGCGCTGCAGAACGGGTGGCCTTCATGCCGGAGTTGCAGCGCGTTGCGGCGCTGGCCTCGGCGGCGAAGCGCCATCTGCAGATAGAGGACGCGGGCGAAACGGTACGCATCGGTCGTGTCGACGTGCCCTGCGGCGTCGACAATCCGCTCGTGCCTCGCATCAATCCGGCCTATCTGTTTTCCGAGCGCTTTAACGACATCGTCGAAGATATCGTGGAGAACCGGCGCGTCATGCTGATCGGTCACACCGGCGCCGGCAAGACCAGCCTGATTGAACAGGTCGCCGCGCGCTCGCATCACGGCGTGTTGCGCTCGAACATGAACGGGCAAACCACCGTCGGCGATTTTGTCGGCTTCTGGACGGTCAAGGGCGGCGAGACGATCTGGGTGGACGGCGTGCTGCCCACGGCGATGCGCGAGGGCCTCTGGCTGATCGTCGACGAAATCGATTTCGCCGAGCCGTCGATTCTCGCTGCCCTCACCGCCGTGCTCGAACCGCACGGGCGTCTCGTGCTGAAAGAGAAAGGCAATGAGATCGTCGCGCCGCATCCTGCGTTCCGGCTGTTCGCGACGGCCAATGCGGTCGGTGCGATGAGCCAGTTCCGTCATCTGTATCAGGGCGCGAATCTGATGAACGAGGCGTTTCTCGATCGCTGGCGCGTCTATATGTTGGACTATCTGACGCCCGCCGAAGAAGCCGACGTGCTGATGCGCACCCTCGCCCCGCACATGACACGCGCGCTCGCCGCCACCCTCGCCGCGATTGCCGCCGACTGCCGTGCGGCGTTCGCTCGCGAAGACCTGTCGAGCGCATTCTCCACGCGGCGCCTGCTCGACTGGGCCGAGTTGATGCTGCGCACCGGCGAACCCGAACGCGCCGCCGGTCCTGCGATCTATGCGAAGGTTAGCCCCGAAGACGCAGCGCTGATTCGCGGCATCGTTCGCCATCACATTGCGCCGGCTGCCTGACGGTCAGTGACCACGACACGCACAACACGCACCATGAACGCCATGCACGCAATGCGCGACACGCGAGGCTTCGCGTTTGAATCGACGCTCAGCAAAGTGGCGCGCGTGCTGACCGGGCAATACGGCGTGACGGTCGCCTTCAGTCCGGATGGGCCCCGCGTGGAGCCGGGCCGCATCGTGATTCCCGATTACGAGTTGAGCGGCGGCGTCGAGCGCGACGTGCTGATCGGCTATCTGGATCTGCTGGTGGCACGCGCCAAACATTCGTCACTCGCACAGATGGACGCGCTGCCGCCGGGCGTGGCGGCGAATCTCGCGCAGGTGATCGAGGATCGCCGCGTTTCTTCGCAACTGCTCGACGAGTATCCGGGCGCACGCTGGTTCATCGGTAAACTGCGAGCGCATGCCGCTGAGCAGGCGCGGCAACGCTGGCCGAAGCTGCATTGGCGCGACCGGCTGGTCTGGCTGGTGGAGCGCGCGCTGTGGGACGAGCAACCGACCCGGACCGAAGCGAGCCATTCCCTGCTGGCCGCGCTGCACGCCGCCCAGGATCTGCTGGACGAGTCGCGCAGAAGCCGTTCGACCGCGCATAGCATCGCGGCAGCGCAGGCCTTGGTGGCGCGCGTGCGGGCTTTGTCGGCGGGCGATGTCAACAGCATGGTGTTCACCGCGGATCCGGTTGAAGACATCGACACGGAAACCGCCGCGTCTTCCTCGGCGCCACTCGACGATGACGACACAGCCCTGCCCGATCAGGACAACTCAGCCTCACCGCCGTCCGATAAAAGCGGTGGCGCGCAAGCGGAAAACGCGGTGGGCATGGGGCAATCGCTAGCCGATGCACAGCAAGCGTCGGCACGTTCCGAAGGCGAAGCCGGTACCGCTTCAGACACCGCTCGCGCGCGGCTATCGATTCCGCTCGCCACCGAATTCGACGAGATCACCGACGTCACCGGTCAAGGCGACAGCGCGACATGGCGCGAGCTTCGCGCGCAAGCCCGAGCGGACACCGCGCCGCTCAAGGAGAAACTGGAGCGTGCGCTGAGCGCGGACGAACGCATCCGTTGGCGTCGCGAACAGGAACGCGGAGAGATCGACCGCACCTCGCTCGCCAAACTGGCGACCTCGCCCGGTTACCGCACGCCGTTTCGCACGCAGCGGGCAGCCAAAGGGCGCGACGTCGCGGTGACCTTGCTGATCGATCGCAGCGGCTCGATGGCCGGGCGCAAGATCGAGCTCGCGCGCCTGTGCGCGACCGCGCTGTGCGATGCGCTGACGCAGTTGTCGTTCGACTGCGAAGTGCTTGGCTATTGCTCGCTCGAGTCCACGCCGATGAAGCAACTGTATGAGCGACAACTGGCGGCCGGCGCGGATTTGCAGCGCTATAACCGCTTTGTCGAGCGACTCGATCTGAAAGTCTATAAACGCTTTGGCGCGACGGATCTGAGCGGGATCGCCACGATCGATTGCGGCCACGAAAATCCTGACGGCGAGGCGCTCGCCTGGGCCGTGACGCGGCTCGCAGATCATCAAGCCGAGCGGCGGATCCTGATCGTGTTCTCCGACGGCTATCCGTCGACCGGCGACGGTGACCCGCAGGTACTGCGCCACGATCTGCGCGAACGCGTCGCGGCGATCCAGAAGCGCGGCATCGAACTGCTGGGAATCGGCGTGCTGACCGATGCGGTCGAGGACTTCTATCCACACAACGTGGTGGTGAGCCGCCTTGCCGAATTGCCGTCGACGGTGTTCTCGGTGTTGAGTTCGATGCTGCTGACGCGCTAGTGTCGCGAGTTAGAAGTTACTGAGCGAGTGCCATGGTCTTCGAAATGGCGGTGATCACCGCAGGCCTCGCAGAGACATCCGAAAACCACCGAGCGACATTTGGCGTCTGCTCAAGGCTCGCGCCGACCGACTCGTGCCGCCAGATCCAGCCAAAGTGCGCGATATCCGCGATCGAGAACTCGCGACCGGCAACGAACTTGCCCCGCTCCAGCGCACGTTCAAGTACACCCAACGTGCGGTTGACCTCGGCCAGCGCCCGCGCTGCTGCTTCCGGTGCCGCAGATGCCTGGAGCTTCACCAGGAAGGCCTGCAGGAACGCTGGGCTCAGCCCGGAGGCATGAAAGAATAATTGTTCGAATACCAGGGCGCGCTCGACGCCTGCCTTGGGAAGCAATTTTCCAGTCGCCTCGGCGAGATAGACCAGTATGGCGGCCGACTCGCTCAGCGCAATGTCAGCTTCGCCCAGGATGGCTTGATCCACCAGGACAGGGACCTTGGCATTTGCGTTCATGGCCTTGAAGGCATCCGACTTCTGTTCACCCTTGCGCAGGTTGACCGGCACGAGTTCATAGGGGACGCCCATTTCTTCGAGGGCGATCGTTACCTTGACGCTGTTTGGCGTTGCGTACGCATGTACTTTGACCATTTGAAAGTTCCTTTGATTTGAATTGTTTCCTGGCATGCCACCCGTTGAGCGCAACCCTCGCTGCGTCGCGATCAAACACCACGTGAGCGTTGCCAGGATTAGGTCGGAAGAGCGTCGAGGAAGACGTAGAGTGCTGCAATCTTGCCGTCACGAACGATGATCACGTCGATGCCGGTGTAGTCCGGCGCTTCGCCGGGCGCGCCTGAACTCCATGCGAGACGCCCGGCGTTGTGCAGAGTCTGTGGCTCGCCAACAGGCGTGTAGACGAAGTGAGGGTGCGTCGCGCGCAGCTCCCCCGCAAACTTGTCGAGTGCGTCATGGCCGAGGAAGATGCCCGGCGGAACGTAGAGCGCACAGTCGTCGGTGTACAGCTCTTTGATCGCGGCGCGACGTCGGATTGGGTCCCCTTCGCCGAATACCTCTTGAAGGTTGCGGTGGAGCAGTTCATGGGTTCGGTCAGACATAGCTATTCTCCTTGGTTCATTCTTTCGGAGAGACAATCTTGCGGCGAAGCGCGATAATGCGAAATAGAAATGTTTGAAATCAATCGTTGCAGGATTGTCGATGTCAAAACTACCGGACTTCGAAGGGATCGCGATGTTCGCCAAGGTTGCCGAGGAGCGATCATTCGCGGGCGCAGCGAGAGCAATGGGGGTATCCGTGGCCACCGTTTCGCGGGCGGTCACCCGGCTGGAAGAGCGCCTGGGCGGCACCCTGTTCAATCGAACATCTCGTCGCCTTGCCTTGACCGACTACGGTCACATGATGGCTGAGCGCGCATCCAGGATCTACGCTGACGCCGAGGACGCGGAGAACTTCGCCCGTGAAACCTCCAGCCGGCCGCGAGGGCTCGTCAAGCTTGCCGCGCCCCTTTCCTTCGGTGCCCGCTGGGTCGCGCCCCTTCTGCCAGAGTTTTTCCGAACCTACCCTGAAATCGCTGTCGATCTTCACCTAACCGATGCCCACGCCGACCTGATCGGAGATGGCTTTGACGCCGCGCTTCGGATCGCGATCCTGGAAGACTCGTCCCTCGTTGCGCGCCTTATCGTGCCGGTGCGCCGCTTTGTCGTTGCGTCTCCAGGCTACCTCGCCCGATACGGCCGGCCGCAGCATCCTGACGATTTGAGAGCCCACCAATGCCTCACCTATGCGAACAGATCCAGGCGTGACGTTTGGCGATTCACGAATGAGGCCGGCGAGGAATGCTCTGTTACCCCTACGGGTCCGCTGCGCGGGACGAGCGTCGAGGCGCTTCTGCCCACAGCCCTCGAAGGCTTCGCGATCACCGAACTCCCTGAGTTCGTCGCCACACAGTATTTCCGCGACAAGCAGCTTGAACCGATACTCACCGACTGGCGCCTGCCTGAGGGCGGTCTCTACTTCGTGACGCCGACGGCCCGCGCCCGTCCCGCCAAGGTGGGCGCGTTGGCAGACTTCCTCATTGCCAGGCTAACTGTCGCGCAATGGAGCGCCGAAGCAATGATGGCGTGGAAGCCACCGAAGCAACGCAGGAAGTAAGCCGTGAGTTGCTCGCGCTCGCTCTCAGTCGACACCCGTTGCGCCGTGGGTCGTGCACACGACGAGGCGGCCCATATTAGTTGAACGAACTTCCAACTCCCGACACCAGCGCATCAAAGCGCGCCTACGCCAGTTGCGGCTTGAACGGATACTGATCGATCTCTCCGCCCCGCGCGACCACGGCCGTGCTCTCCGGAATCTCCTCCCACCAGCCAGGCAAATCCGACAGTGGCTCCGACAACACGAGGAACGCGTCTTCGCCCGCCGTCGCGATGCGCGGGTCGTCCGGATACAGGTCGTGCAGATGCCGGAACGAGGTGCTGTGAAAGAGCGAGCGCGACTGCCCTTCGCTCGAATAGCGAACCGCGACGATCTGCTAGCCGTCAGTGGCGCATACGGTCATGTTCAGCGGCTCATCGACACCGTGCTTGCGCCCGACGTCCTCGACAAAACCGACCATCCGCTCGAGCGCGGTAACCGGCGCGAGTTCGAGGCCGAAAGTCAGCGCCAGCAAAAACAGCACCTCGGAATCCGTCGAACCTTCGATTGACGGGAACAACTCGGGATCGATCGCCAGCATCAGATCGCGGCGTACCAGCGGAAAGTTACGCACCAACCCGTTATGCATGAAGAGCCACCGCCCGTAACGGAACGGATGGCAGTTGGTTTCCTGCGACGGCGTGCCGGTGGCCGCACGGATGTGCGCGACGAACAGCGGCGCGCGGATGGCCCGCGCCGCCTCGCGTAAATTGCGGTCGCTCCACGCGGGCTGGATGCAGCGGTAGCGAAACGGGATGTCGGTGGGATGACCGTACCAGCCGATGCCGAAGCCGTCGCCGTTCGTGGTGGTCTGGCCGAGCCGCGAATGCAGGCTCTGGTCGATCAGGGAGTGTTTGGCGTTGAACAGCACCGTTTCGGGTTGCAGCGCGTTACCGGTATAAGCGAGCCAGCGGCACATGAGTTCTCCTCCGGTTGCGACGAAATGCGACGAGATGTCTGACGAACCACGCGCGAGCCTCGACCAGGCGCGCGTGCCGCCAACCGCTATTTGACCACGGGTTGCATCTGGGCGATCGGAATCAGGAACTCCGAAAAACCGGTCAGGATAATCTGCACGCCGATGCACAGCAGCAGGAACGACGAGACGCGCATCGCAACCTTGGTGCCGTCCACGCCGAGATACTTGGCGAACACCACCGCCCGGCTGTAGATCAGATACACGGTGGCCGCCACCAGAAGCGTGATCACCACCGACGCGATGCTCGACAGCACGAACGCCGAGAGTTTATGCGTGCGGTTCGCGGTCAGCGCGACCGCGGTAGCGATCGAACCCGGCCCGGTGGTGAGTGGAATGGTGAGTGGGAAGAACGCTTTCGACGTGGCGTTATCCGCGTCCACACGCTTGACCGCCGGCTGCTCGGCCGGCTGCGTGTCGGGCGCGTTGAGCATCTGCCAGCCGCCGACGGCGACCGCGAGGCCCCCGCCGATGCGCAATGCCTCCATGGAGATGCCGAAGAAATGGAGAATCGGGGTGCCGACAAAGAAGGCGACAAGCAACACGCACATAACGTTGAAGGCGATTTTCTTGGCGAGCGCCGTGCGGTCTTCCGTGGTGAGCGATGCTGTCCGGTCGAGAAAGACGAACGCCATGCCGATTGGGTTGATGATGCTGATCAGCCCGGTAAAGCCAAAGAGGATGTCCGAGATCAGACTTTCGACCATATGCGATCCGTTTCGGGCAGCGGCGCGGGCGGACTGATCGACTGACTGCCCACCGGCGCGCCACGCCAGGTTGAAGTGCCGGACGCCTTCGGGCGGTCCAGATTGATGCTCGCGTTGCGTGGGTCAGATGATATCGCGGCGCGGCACGCAGATTGGCAAAAAACGGGGCGATGCACACAGCGCGCGGCGCTGCACCGCAGCAGACGAGCGCCGAAAGATGCGCGCACAACTTTCGGAAAGCCTACACTTTTTTGACTTACTTTACGTAACCGAAGCATCAGGCATACAGTCCCCAGCGAAGCCGCACTTTCAACGAGACGTACTTACCGGTTCGAGGAGCTGCCCCCATGTTGCTTCGTGTACTCGCCGCGCTGCCGTTCATCGGCATTCTGCTCGGCGTCCCGTTTGTGAATCGTGTCGAGCCGCTGGTGCTCGGCATGCCGTTCGTGCTGGCCTGGATCGTCATGTGGGTGGTGCTGAGTTCGATCATCATGGCGATCATCTACCGTCTGGACCCGAGCAACCGGCAGCTTGCAACTGATGCCGAGGAGGTCCGATCATGAGCGCACTCGTCATCATTGCGGCCATTACGCTGTTTGCGCTGTACCTGGGCGTGCGCGCGCGGCGCGGCCACGACATGAGTCTCGAACAGTGGACCGTGGGGGGCCGCAGTTTCGGCACTGCGTTCGTGTTCCTGCTGATGGCGGGCGAAATCTACACTACCTTCACGTTCCTCGGCGGCAGTGGTTTTGCTTATGGCAAAGGCGCGCCGGTCTACTACATTCTTGCCTACGGCACGCTGGCGTACATCCTCTCGTACTGGATGCTGCCGCCCGTCTGGCGTTACGCGAAGAATCACCATCTCGTCTCGCAGCCGCACTTCTTCTCACGCAAGTACGACAGCCCGGCGCTCGGCACGCTCGTCGCGCTGGTCGGCGTGGCCGCGCTCATTCCGTACCTCGTGCTGCAACTCAAGGGCCTCGGCATCATCGTGGCGACCGCCTCATATGGTGCGATTTCGTCGACGGCCGCCATCTGGATCGGCGCCGCGGTGGTGACGTCTTACGTGACCATCTCCGGCGTGCGCGGCTCCGCGTGGAATTCGGTGGTGAAAGATACGCTGATTCTGGCGATCGTGCTGTTCCTCGGCATTTATCTGCCGTTGCACTACTACGGCGGCTTCGGCGAGATGTTTCACGCCATCGACGCCGCGCGTCCAGGCTTCCTGACCTTCCCGGCGAAGGGTTCGAGCGTGACCTGGTTCCAGTCGACCGTGCTCCTGACCGCGCTGGGCTTCTTCATGTGGCCGCACACGTTCGGCTCGATTTTTACGGCGAAGGACGAGCGTATTTTCCGGCGCAACGCGATGGTGCTGCCGCTGTATCAGTTGATTCTGCTGTTCGTGTTCTTCGTGGGCTTTGCGGCGACGCTGAAGGTGCCGGGCCTGAAGGGTGGCGACATCGACCTGTCGCTGTTCCGTTTGTCGTTGCAGACTTTTGACCCGTGGTTCGTCGGCGTAATCGGCGCGGCCGGGATTCTGACGGCGCTGGTGCCGGGCTCGATGATTCTGACGTCGGCGTCCACGCTGCTCGCCAACGACGTGTATCGCGGCATGGTGAGCCGCAAGGCGTCGGACGCGACGGTGGCCAAGCTCGCACGCTTCCTGGTGCCGGTGGTGGCGCTGGTGGCGGTGGGTTTTACGCTGCATGGCGGCGAGACGATCGTGGCGTTGCTGCTGATGGGCTACAGCTTCGTGACCCAACTGTTTCCGGCGGTGATCTGCAGTTTGCTGCCGCACAACCGGGCGACCAAGTACGGCGCGTTTTGCGGGATTCTTGCGGGCGTCGCGGTCGTCACGCTGACGACGACCATGCATCTGAGTATCGGGCAGTTGATGCCGTTTTTGCCTGACGCGTTGAAGGACGTCAATATCGGCTTCCTGGCGTTGGCCGTGAACGTGATTGTTTTTGCCGTGGTGAGCGCTGTGACGCAGCCGCGGTCGGTCGAGCAGACTCACGCGCCGGTGCATTGAGCGTTTCTTCGCATCTTTCTGCATAGCGGTTGAAGGGGTTGGTCGCTTAAGGCGCCAACCCCTTTTTTCGCGAATCGCGCTAGACTTCGCCCGAATTGAAGTCGATCGAATCGAATGAGTATGCGGAGCGAATGAATGGACTATCGTCTTTACTACTCGCCGGGCGCGGCAAGCATGGCCGTTCACTGGATGATGATTGAAATGGGCATCCCGTTCGATGTCCATCTTGTCGACATCGACGCCGGCAATCAGCGAAACCCTGACTATCTGCGGCTGAATCCCTCGGGCCGTGTTCCCACGCTGGTGGTCGACGGAACGCCGCGCCACGAGTCGGCCGCGTTGCTGATGCTGCTCGCCGAGCGGCATCCTGAAGCCGCCCTCGCGCCGGCTCCGGGTTCCGCCGACCGGGCCGCGTGGCTGGAACTGATGATCTATCTGGCCAACACGCTGCTGCCCGCCATGCGCGACTGGTTTTACGCGGACGTCGACGGCGATCCTGCCGGCGCCGTAGCGGTTCAAGCGCTCGCGCAGCGGCGCATCGAAGAAGCCTGTGACAGGCTCGACGCCGATCTCGCCGACGGACGTGACTATCTGGTCGGCGGCAAGCTCAGCACGGCCGATTTCCTCGCCGTCATGCTGATGCGCTGGACACGCAACATGCCACGCCCCGCGCTCGGCTGGCCGCATCTCGCGCGCTATATCCGCGGGCTGCGGGCTCTGCCCTCGTTCATTGAATTGAATGCGCGAGAGGGGCTTACCGAATGGCGCAACCAGGATGATTGATGCGCGCGCAACTAATTTTCGCTCGTCGGCGGTTGGCGTGACCGCCTGGTTGTGAACAACGTCAGTTAGTTCGAGTTCGCGCGCGTGCCGACGATCACGATGCCGCGTGAAAGTCCGCTCACGTTGTCGACCGCTTGCGCCCCTGCATACAGTTGCGTGACCGGTACCCAGACGGCCGGATACTTGTAGCGCGCCACATCGAGAAGCAACGCGCTGTCGCTCGCCGCGTCGTATGCGGCAAGTGGCGACCAATGGCCGCCCCCTGCTTCGCCTATCTCCACCCGCCTGAAGTTCAATAACGCAAAGCGGTCGCTATGGCCCGTCGTGTCACGAATCAGATCGCGAAACTGACCGAGCGTCAGGTCGCCGGCATGGAAGCTCCTCACCTCGACAGGAAATGCGCTTAGGACCGTGCTGAGCTGGTCGAGCGTCATGCCCTCCTTCGATACTCGCGCGGCGTTGGCCACCTGCGGATCGACGCTGCGAAAAAAATCCTCTTGCGAGAAGAATGGGAAATCCGGGTACTGCGTCGACTCGGGACGGCGAATGCCCAATGCATTGAGCGCCATCACCGAAGTCGCGACCGAACAGTAGGCTTCGTTGCGCTGCGTTTCGAAGTACTGCGAAAGCGGCCAGTACGACTGGTTATTGGCGTTGGCCATCAAGCGCTTCTGGCCAACTGGCTGCGTCAGCGCGATCAGATTCGGTGGAACGGGCAGCGGCCCGTCGGCTGCGCGCGCCGTGCCCGATGCGGGGGCTTGATGCGTATCTTGATGCGAGGTTTGATCCGTGGCTTGATTTGCAGCCGGTGGCAGCGACGCGCATGCCGCCAGTGTCGCCGTCAGCACAACAACAATCCACTCAGGCCGGCTTACGCGCTGCATGGCGCGCATCAACGAATATCTGGACATTAACCCTTCCGCTGCGGATGACTTGGGAACGACTTCGGCCAAGCCGACGCATTTCATCCCGCATCGGCGAACCCCGATTTTTTAACACGAAACAGCTCGGCGTGTGAATGTGCGGCCCGGAAGCCGGCGAACTGAACCGCGTCCGTTCGATCTGATAAGATATACCCCCCTAGGGTATTTTCGAGAGCATTCATGGGCCACACGATTCGGGAAAAACAGAAGCTTCTCAACCGCGTTCGCCGCATCAAGGGGCAGATCGAGGCCATAGAACGCGCACTCGAAGACGAGCGCGGCTGCGCCGACGTCCTTCAGCAGATCACCAGTTGCCGCGGCGCGATGAATGGTCTGTTGGCGGTCGTGCTCGAGGACCACATCAGAAATCACCTGGTGGATGCACATACTGACGAGGACCCCGTCGGCAGCGCCACCGAACAACTCATCGAAGTTGTTCACAGCTATTTCAAGTAAACCGGAGCAGGACATGAGTGACTTTAGAAACGCCGCCTTCGGCGCGGGGCACGATCATATTTTTCTGGGCGCCGCCCATGAAAAGAACGAACGCAGAACATGGGCGGTGATCGCTTTGTGTACCGTGATGATGGTTGCCGAAATCGTCGGCGGCAGCCTGTTCGGTTCGTTGGCGCTCGTGGCGGATGGCCTGCACATGTCGACGCACGCGGGGGCGATGCTGATCGCGGCGCTCGCTTATACGTACGCGCGCAAGCACGCGAGCGACTCACGTTTTGTATTCGGTACTGGCAAGCTGGGCGACCTCGCGGGATTCACGAGCGCTATTGCGCTGGCCATGATTGCGCTGCTGATCGGTTACGAAGCTGTGTCGCGCTTTCTCTCGCCGGTGCCCATTCATTTCAGTGAAGCGATTCCGATTGCAGTGGCCGGTCTGCTGGTAAATCTGGCAAGCGTGTGGCTGCTGCGTGGCGATCATCACGGACACAGCCATGGGCATGGTCATGGGCACGGACATCATGGTGACGAGCATGAAGAACACGCTCACGGGCACGAGGATCACGATCACGCAGAGGGTCACGCCCACGACGCTCACGACAATCACGCTCACGCGGCCCATCACGATGCCGAAAGCGCGGCCCAACGGGATCACAACATCCGCTCGGCCTACATTCACGTGATCGCGGATGCCGCGGTCTCGGTACTGGCCATCATCGGCCTCGTTCTCGCGCGTGAATTCGGCTGGCTCTGGATGGACCCGCTCGCCGGCATCATCGGCGCGCTGGTGATTGCAAACTGGTCATACGGACTGATGCGCGACACGGGTGCGATTCTGCTCGATATCAACCCCGACCAGCGCATGACGGAAAACGTGCGCCACGCCATCGAAGATAACGGCGACAAGGTGCTCGATCTGCACGTCTGGCGCGTAGGCCCCGGTCATATGAGTGCGGTAATATCGGTCGCGACCCAGGAAACGCGCCATGACTCGCGTTTCTATCATGCGTTGCTGAAACGCTTTAACGGACTGTCGCACGTCACTGTCGAAGTCAACCCAACGGAACAGATCGCCTGAAGATGGCAATTCAATCACCCTGCATCGACATTTGCAAAATCGACGGCAAAACAGGCTTCTGCATCGGATGCCTGCGCACCCGGGACGAGATTCGCGAGTGGAAAAACATGACCGACTACCGGCGCCATCAGGTTATCAATGACGCCTCGCGCCGCAAGGCCA
This sequence comes from Paraburkholderia sp. SECH4, assembly GCF_030511745.1. NCBI lineage: Bacteria > Pseudomonadati > Pseudomonadota > Betaproteobacteria > Burkholderiales > Burkholderiaceae > Paraburkholderia > Paraburkholderia sp. SECH4. Next base: position 129,882 of record NZ_JALOCP010000011.1, on the reverse strand, counting down.
AGGTAAAACCGGAGGTACCGGAGACGCCGGAGACGCAAACGTCCTAGAGACGCCTGTCAGTTCGCCGGATCAGCGAACGCATAACTGTTCTTGCCACTGCGCTTGACCCGGTACATCGCCTCGTCGGCCGCGGCCACGAGGCGACGGTAATCGCCGACGAGATCCGGAAAACTGGCGATGCCGATGCTGGCGCGAACCAGCCCGACCCCCATCTCCTCGTCCGTCTGAACCACGCAGGCGATGAGCCGCCGGGCGATTTCGCCGAGCTCCGCATTCGTTGAAAATTCACGGACCAGAACGGCGAATTCGTCGCCGCCGATCCGGGCGACGACATCGACTTTACGCACCGACTCGCGAAAACGTTTCGAAACCGCGATCAGAAACTCATCGCCGACGCGGTGACCAAGCGAGTCATTGACCTGCTTGAATCCATCCAGATCGATATACAGCAAGGCAATCTTGCACGGCCCGGTGCGCGCGGGCACTTTCGTCGCCGCCGCTTCGAGCGTGGCAAACAGCTTGCGCCGGTTCGGCAAGCCGGTCATCGCGTCGTGCAGCGCCGCCCATTCGAATTCGTGCGACTGTCCTGCCAGCAGACGATTCCGTTTGGCATACATCCCCAGCGCGGTGATCAGCATGCAGAACAGCAAGGCCGCCGACGCGATCAGCGTGCGTGCGACATGGGCAATCCGCACGCGCACATCGGCGCTGTCGGCATCGCGCTGCGCCCGCCACCAGGCCGACACGGTACCGAGCACGGCGTCCGTGTCGCGCAGATCGGCGTCAGGTGTGAGCGAAGCTGGCGGCAGACGCGGTGCCGCCGACGGGGTCGCATTCACAAGCGCCGCGAGCAACGCGAGGCGATGGGCAAGTTCGGTACGCGCGTGCCGATACCCGGCGGCACTGGCATCCGTGGCGTCGGGCAGTTGCTGCCAGAGGCCGACCAGATTCCGGGCGCTTTCCGCCCGTTCGACCGCTTCGAGAACGAGCCCCGCGTATTCCTGCTTCAACTGATCGGAAAAGATCGTCCGGATTTGCAGCGCCAGATACAGAAGGCCGATCAGCAGACAAACCAGCGCGGCGGCGGCGATCGCAGCCGGGCCCGGCCGGAAGCGGATCGCGAGAGCGCGCCCACGAGCGGCGCGAGGGGGACGCGCCCGCTCAGGGATGGGAATAGATGTCTTGCCGGCTTCCATTGTCATGCTGCCGGTAACTTACGCGACGAAAGAACGAACCCATCCGGGCAAACAGACTGCCTTTGTGCCTGGCATTTGCCGCCGAAGCGGCGCGACGATCCTGCTGCGCGAGACGCGCGTCTCTGCCTGACCGGCCGGACGCCAACTGCTGCGGAGCAGGTTTGGATGGGGGCGCCGCGCGTTGAGCGGCGGGCGTGGAAGACGCGGCCAAAACGGCGGTTGTTGCGTCGGACACGCCGGTTTGGCTAACCGTATGCGCCGGGAGTCGCGTCACTGGACCAGACCAGGAGGCCAGTTTTCCGCCTTCTTCTCCGCCCGGCGCTGCCGCTGCTGCCTGCATTCGTGCTGTTGCCGGTGGATTTACTGTTGCCTGCGTGCCCGTCGTCGCCGGCGCAACTGCTGTTACCTGCGCTCCCGTTGTCACCGCTTTTACTGAGGGTGCTTGCATACCGCCCGCTGTCCCCTCCGCTGCCGCTGCCGCTGCCGCCGTCGCCAATCGCGGCGCTGCCGCGAAAGTTGCCGGTCGTGGCGTCGCAATCGATTTCGCCAACGCCGGCCCTGCAGCGGCTGACGCAGGCGTGCCGAGCGCCTGCCGCGCGCGCGCCATCGCCTCGGCATACGCTTGTTGATCGTGGTTGAACCAGACACCGTACGCGACCGTACCCACTACGCCAAAAGCCAGCGCGCTTGCCGTCGCGACACACAGGACAAGACGTCCAAATCGCACAGGCGGTGCCGCAGCCGCCGGCTCAGCGCCAGCATCGAAGCCAGTATCCGGACTCTCTACGGCAGATTTTGAAAATTCGGTATCGTTGAACATCGCAATACTCTCCGGAATCCTCACATGTCTGACACGTCGGCAGACATTGTTAATACGATTCAGCGGGGTCGATCTGGCGTTGTTGTTGGAAGAATTTATCCCGCTCGCCGGGTAGCGACAACACGGTAATGCTGCGCTTTAAACGCGCGCTTTGCGAGTCCGCTTTGCGTCGATGAGACAGGTAAAAGATTCAACGCCGCGCCTATCCACGGGCTGGGCCGCGAGCGCTTGCAGGCCGCCTCCACGTGGCGGTGGAGGCAGCGATGGGGACATGCACGGCAACTCCGCGTCACGCAATAAACACGCCAATCTGGAGCGCGCTTATCGGCAGCGACGGCTTAAAACGCCATGCATGCCCAGTGGGGCGCAGGACGCCCCACACCCGATCCGTCACCTATTGCACGGTGATCGTTTCTTTCATATTCGGGTGGATGCCGCAAAACACCTTGTAGACGCCCGGCTTATCGAACTTGAACTGGAACGAGTCGTTCTGATCGAGCGCGGCGGAGCGGAACATGCCCGCATCGTTCACGACCGTATGCGGCTCGCCGTCGAGATTTTTCCACGTCACCGTCGAGCCGGCTTTGACCGTCAGCGCCATCGGCGAAAACATGAAGTTCTTGATCACCACGGCGCTGGGCGTTTCCGCTCGCGCAACGGAAAGTCCGGCCGATGCCGCGATGAGCGTTGTGCTCCCGAGCAGTACAAAGAACGCGCGGCGAATAGCATTGTTTTGCATAAGTGATCTCCTGCGAAAAAATTCTGGAATCAAACGAGTGTCGTATCGGCAAGCGTCGCCTTGCGCGGATGACCCACGATCTTGATGCTGGTCACCCCTAGCATCTTCGGGAGCTGATCGCTTGCTACCGTAAGCGGCCCGGGGCCGGGACCGTTGCCGGCGGTCGGCTGCGGATAGGCTGTCGAGCGGGCGGTATGGAAAGTGATATTGCCTTCGACCTTCGACACGATCTGATGAATATGGCCGTTCAACACGGTCACCGAGCCGAAGCGCTTCAGATAGCTCATGGCCTGACCGGCATCGCCTGTGCCCCACCCCCACGGTTCGTAGATCGTCCACATCGGCATATGGGCAAAGACGACGATCGGCGTGCTGGACGAGCGGCCCTTCAGGTCATTTTCGAGCCAGGCGAGTTGGTCGTCGCCGAGACCGCCCAGGCCGTTAGGCTTGAAATGCATCACGTTGACGAGTCCGACGAAGTGCACGCCGTTGTGGTCGAAGCTGTAATAGCCTTTGTTGTCCGACGCCTTGCCGAAGCGGCTGAAGTATTCGGTTCCGGGGCCGTCCGTCACGTCATGCTCGCCGGGCACGGTGTGGAGTTCCGTGATATTCAGACCCGACATCAACTGCGCCGCGAGATCGAACTCCGCCGGCTTGGACAGATGCGTGATGTCGCCCGTGTGGATGGTCAGCGCGGGCTTGACCGGCATGGCGTTGACGTAGTCGATCGTCTGTTTGAGCGTGCCCGCGACGTCCGGGTTGGCTTCTTTGTTGAAGCCGATATGCGAATCGCTGATCTGCAGGAAAAGCGGCACGCCCATGGACGTCGCGGATGATTTCGCGTCGGCCGCGAGGGCCAGTTCCACTGGCGTGAGAATGCCGCCGGCAAGAACGAACACCGTACCTACGCCGCCGAAAGCGAGACATTTCAGGGCGCCACGGCGTGACGGGTTGAATGCAGGATCGGATGAATGATGTGACGACATGTTGACCTCACGATAGGGATTCGCAGGCAAACCGCGGGATCATCCGGCGGGCCACACGACTCGGTTCATCAGGAAGACTGGCGTGCCGACGGTTTTATTCCATGAAAAAGAAAATTAGTGCCGGCTGATGAATCCAGCCGTACAGGCTTACATGTGCGGCGTCTGAACAAACGGGAAATGGGAATAGCCGCGCCGCGGCGGCGGTTATGCAGGTGAGAGCAACTGAAAGGAGTAGCCAACATGGACATCATCGATATGGCCCGTGCCTCGGGCATGGCGGTCATCCTGGACGGCAGGATTGGCCGGGAGGAATACCAGAGCGTGTGCGGTTCGCTATCCGCGCTGCAGCGATTTGCAGAAGCGGTGCGCCAGGGTACGGTGCAACCGAGCGGACATCGGAAGCGCACCGCCGCCCCCACTCGCAGGGCGTGAGGGGCTGAGGAGCTTGAGACGGCCGGCGCGGCCGCAAGCTCGACGCGGTTCAACTGCGGCCTCCCGTGCCGCTTTCCGAAGCATACAAATTGAAAGGAGGTCAATGTGCGCCCGGAATTGTTGCCCGTTCTGCGCCGCCTGCAACTCGGATCGGGCGTGGTGCTGCTTATTTATCTGTTTTTGCACCTGGTCAATCACGCGCTCGGCATCTGGTCACTCGATCTTGCCGGGCGCGGACTCACGCTCGCCCTGTGGATCTGGCATAGCGAGCCCGGCACGATCCTTCTGTACGGTGCGGCCATGCTCCATTTCGCGCTGGCTGTGCGCACGATTTACGGGCGTCGCCACTGGGCGCTCCCGCCCGAAGAATGGATCCGGTTGTGGGCCGGACTCAGCCTGCCCCTGCTGCTCATCCGGCATGCGGTAGCGACGCGCCTCGCGACGTCGCTGTATGGCTTCGAGCCGAACTACGAGCGGATCGTCATATCGCTGATCACGAGCGGCACGCAGGGTCTGCAACTTGCTCTGCTCGCGCCAGGCTGGATCCATGGCTGCCTCGGCGTGTGGTTTCGATTGCGTCACTATCCGGCGATGCAACGCGCGAGGCCCGCCCTGCTGACCCTGCTCGTTGGTTTGCCATTGCTGTCGGCCGTGGGTTTTCTGCGGATGAAGCAGGCCGTCGTGGCAATGCATGTTGTTCTCCCTGCGCCTGATTCGAAACTGCTGATGCACCAGCTTGCACTCGATACGTGGCGTCACAGTCTCGTTTCGCTTTACCTTGCCGTGGTCGTCAGCGCGCTTCTAGCGGGTCTGTTGCGGAATTGGCTGGAGCGCCGACCGAGTTCGGCATGAGCGACACGAGCATTCGACCGCTTATCCACGCGGATGCAGATGTCAGAGCAGGGTAGAAAACGCTGCGCTCGCTCGATGCAGCAGACGTGCCGTGGCCCGCATCGCATGAGGATGCGGGCCACGGCCCTGCCTTTTACTACGGCCCGTACAGCTACGGGCTTTCCGGGCTTATTGCCCTTGCTGCGCTTGCGGCTTCAGCTTGAACTTGCCCTGATAGCGGATCGTCGGACGCAGCGACTGTGGGGTCGGCGCGGTCATCAGCAACTGACGCGCCAGCGGCGTAGCCGTCGGGCTGAGCGAGCCAATACTGGTTGCCCGCGACGGATCCGCCAGACCATTCTTCACCAGCAGCTTGGCCTCGAGTTGCAGACTGGTCAGCAAAACCGGATCCTTCAGCGCGTTCCCCTGCGCCAGCAACTGACTCCACGCGTTGTTGCTGTAGTTCGTCACGTAGTAGTCGAGACCGCTCGGATCCGCGAGCACCGCGGAACAGCCGTTAAGGCGCACCTGCATTTGCGTGTCCTTCATCGCAACCGTCTTGCGCGATGTCAGTCCGTCACCGTAGGCGAGCGTCAACGGAATAGTCCATTGCGTGCCGGGGTACTGGTTCTGGTTCGGGAAGGGCGACTGCTTCAGCGTGACCACGGTCTGATTGGTCGTCAGATCGCACTGGGTGTCGAGCGACAGCAAAGGCACGCCGGTTTGCCGCACGAAACTGTCGCCGATCGCGACCATCGGCTCGCCGCTCGCCTTGGCCAGTTCGTCCCACAAGCGCTTCGGCGTGCCGTTGCCGAGCGCATAGTCGGCCAGATACGACTGCAGCCCTTTGCGCAACACGTCCTCGCCGAGATAATTCTCCAGCATCTTCAGCACATGGCCGCCCTTGTCGTACGTAAAGGCGCTCGCGCTCAGCACGAAGTCGTTCGAGGCCCAGCCGTTGAAGTTCGGCTGCACCGGGAACGAAGTGGATTTCAGATCGGCGTTGATGACCGCATACTTGTTCTTCACGTCGTCGACCCAACTGAAGCGGTCCGGGAAGAAGCGCACCTTGGTCTTGTTCTCGAAGAACGTCGCGAACGATTCGTTCAGCCACGCGTCGTCCCACCAGTCGAGCGTGACCAGATCGCCGAACCACTGATGCGCGGCTTCATGCGTCAAAACCGTCACGCCATAGTCGGACATGGTGGTGCCAGGCGCCGGCAGAATATCGTCGGCGAATTCGAGAATCGCGCCCCAGTTCTCCATCCCGCCGAAGTTCAGATCCTTCTGCTCCTTGAACGCGTCGTTTGCGGCGATCGTGTCGAACTTGGTGAGCGGCAACGGAATGCCGGTATAGCGATAGTAGTAATCGAGCGCCTGCTTGGTCTGCTGCATGGCCGGTTTCGCCCAGTCGCGCATGCCGGGCGGCGTGAAGATGCGCAGATGGAGACCCTTATGGTCAGGCAGCGGGCTCGAGAAGTCGTCTTCGAGAATGTCGAACTGGCCACCACCGAAGAAGAGCAGATACGAAGGCATCGGCGGCGTCTTTTCGAACGACACCAGTTTGTAGCCGCTGTCCACATTCACGGCCGGCTTTTCCGCCGCGTTCGAGACGACGTTCCAGTTCTGCGGGACTTCCGCACTCACCTCGTAGGTGGGCCGGAAAGCCGGTTCGTCCCAACCCGGGAACCATTGCCGCGCGAGGTTCGATTCGCCTTGCGTGAGAATCGCGCCGCTCGTCGTGCCATCGGTCGACTTCAGGTCGACGCGGAACACACCCTCCGCCGCGGAACAACCCGGATAGGGATCGTTGCCGCAACTGCCGCCAGTTTTGGCGACCGGATCGTCGTAGGTCTTGAAGTTGATGATGCCGCTCCACTCCATGTGCAGCGAGTAGTTGCCGGCCGCGATCTGCCCGCTCACGGGCCGAAGCTGGTAGAAATCGCCGTCATCCTGCGGCGTGGCGATCAGTTGGATGTTGCCTGGCTGCAGCGTGATCGTGCCGTTCGTGAACTTGACGCGATGCCCGGCAATCGTGATCGCGTTGACGGCCTTCAGCACCTTGATCTGGACGTCCGCGCGGCCGTCGAATGAAGAGAGCGCCGGGTTCGGCCGGAACCACAGCTTGTAGTTGATCGGTGTGACCGTATCGGGCAATTCGACCGGCGGCACGCTCTTGTTGATCGATGCGTCCGCAACGATCGGCGCAGTGGGCGGCGCAAGCGCCACATCGGAGGCGGCGGCCGGCGCCTGGGCGGACTTGCTCGAGAGCGTCGACGAGCTGTCTGAACCGCCGCAGCCCGCCAGGACCATTATTCCGGCGAACGCCAGGCACTGTATCTGCAATCGGAAATTTATACGCATAGTTAATCCTCGACTGACAAAATCGGCATAAAGAAAGTGCGATGAGTGCTTAAGCTGTGTTTCTCTGTTTTTTCAGCAAAAAAGGTCTCCCGCACTAGCGCCGGATTGCTAGCGAGAATATATGGGCGTGTTACTGCCTCAGCACTTGTGGCTGATTTTCGGATTGCACTTTTTAATAATTACAATACTTTCAGAAAGGCGACGTGAGCCGTTTTTCTGCAGTTTCATGCGATCGCCTGACTGACGGACAAAGCGGCGGCTCGCCTGCGTCTCCGAGCAGGTGGACAGGAACCGGGTCAGTTTTAGCGACAGTGCGTAGCCTAGATTGGCAAACGTTCTCGTGTCAACTTCCTTTCACAATCTTTCCTGAATGAGTGCACTACGTATGCAAATAGAATGGATGAAGTAATCGGCAGAGTTAATACTCTAAAGGCGGGATACGCGCACATTTCTACGAGAAACTTTATTTTATTGCAGTGCGGAGTGTGCTATTAGACGTGGCGACAGCCAATGTTTTTAAAATTAACTAGCTGTTGAGTCCACGAAAGAAAATAAACCATTAACGAATGAAGTGGCCGCAAATCGGCATCGCACTCAGGCGCGCATAGAACGACGACTGTCCGCCGCGGACATCGGCGAATTGATCGGCCGCCAACGCGGAGCCGGCGGCAGCGCCGATCGCGATCAACACGATCGCGATTCGGCGCAGACGCCCGGCACGGCCGATCAGCGTGCCCGACACGCTACGCCAACTGGCGAGCAAAGTCATGGCGAGTGCAACGATCGCGCAGCACATGGTCGTGCCTTCAGGCGTGGAGCGCAGCGTTCGCAGCGGAAGTGCCGGAAGTCTCCGAGCGCACCGGAAACGGATTGCGCCATGCTTCGATGGTGTTCAGCTGATCGTGCCAGCGCTGTATTTCCGGAAACTCATCGAGCGGCATGGCGGTTTTTTTCGCATAAGGCAGCGCGATGGCAACGGAAAAATCCGCGACGCTCAGGCCGTCTCCGAGCAGCCATTTGCGACCTTTGAGTTGCTGGTTGAGCACGCGGGCAGACTTCCGAAACATGCCCTGTTCTTCAGCGACTTTCGACGAGTCGGGTCCGCCGAGTGCAAACATCGGCTTGATGATGGACTCGAAGTAAAGCGCGCCGGCGTGCGGATAAAAATGGTGGCTGTTCCAGCTGAACCAGCGCAGAACATCGATCTGCCGGTCATCACGCGGCCAGAGGTCGGACTCTGCACGCTGCGCGAAATGGCTGATGATCGCGTCCGCTTCCCAGATGATTCGCTCGCCGTCGACGAGGCACGGCACCTTGCCATTCGGATTGATCGCCAAATAGCCCGGCTTGCTCTGCTCGCCCTTCGTCAGATCGACCAAGGCATAGTCAATCGGCAAGCCTAAATATTTCGCTACTGCACAGGTTTTCCGTGGAGCCAGTGTTTCAGCGTAATAGAGCTTCATATTCAACCTCGGTATGAGTTGAGTTCGTTTCCGATGCGCGTCAGCGTCAGTTGTCTTCGACTTCCGGTTGCGCCACGAACGCGTCGAGCTTATCCAATGCGGGGCTCCAGCCGGTCTGATGAGCGTCGCGTTCGGCCTCGTCGAAGAACTGCGCGTGCGTGAGAGTGAGCTCGGTTCCGTCTTCAACGGGGCGCAGCCTGATGGTGACGAGCGAGCGCCACTCGGGGGTGGTGACCCACTCCCACGTAAAGACGAGCTTGCGGTCCGTTTCGACTTCCAGGTATTCGCCGCGGCAGTCGTGCGTTTTGCCGTCCAGTGTCTGGAACACCACGCGAAATTGGCCGCCCACGCGCGGATCGGCTTCGGCGCTGAGCACTGGCCCCGCGTCAGGCCCCCACCAGCGCGCCATCAGTTCGGATATCGTCCACGCTGCATAAACTCGGGCTGGCGGGGCTTTGATGCGCCGCACGATAGTCAGGCTCGGCTTTTCCTGGGTCATTCCTCGTGTCCCTCCACAAAATCGGCAAGCCGGTCGAGGCTCGCGGACCAGAAGCGCTCATAGCGCCTCAACCATGCCATCGCCTCCTCCATCGGCCCTGCGACCAGATCGACCGAAACGGTCCGTCCGCTCTTGGTACGCGCCACCAGACCCGCGTCGCTCAGCACGTCGAGGTGCTTTATGACCGCCGGAAGCTTGAGCGGCAGTGGCCGCGCGATTTCCGTAATCGACAGGCCGGGCTCCCGCTCAAGGCGAGCGAGGATGGCCCGGCGTGTCGGGTCCACGAGGGCGGAAAACGTACGATCGAGTTGACTGACTGGAGACTTTGCCATATGGTGAACTATAGGCAGTGAACGAACGGTGTCAAGATTTTTTGTGAGCGAGCCACGGCGCGCGCACTCCTGTTTGCGGCCCATCGCCAGTCCGTTCTAGACTGCGGATCGGTCACATTCGAGAGGACAAGCCGGTATGGACCTTCTTCAAGGCATGGCAGTGTTCAAGCGTGTCGTCGATGCATCGAGCTTTTCGAAGGCGGCCGATTCGCTGGAGATGCCGCGCGCGTCGGTGTCGACGCTCGTGCAGAATCTGGAGAGCCATCTGGGGGTACGCCTGCTGAATCGCACCACGCGCAGCGTGCAGGTCACCGACGACGGCGCGCTCTACTATGAATACTGCACGCGCATTCTGGCCGAGGTCTCCGACGCCGAGTCCGCGTTGTCGAACAAGCGGTTGAACCCGCGCGGCACGATTCGGGTGGATACGTCCGCCACTTTTGCCGCTAACGTGCTGCTGCCCGCCATGCGCGATTTCTATGCGCGCTTCCCGGACATCACCGTGAAGCTGGGACTGGGCGACCGCAACGTCGATCTCATGCAGGAAGGCGTCGATTGCGTGATCCGGATCGGCGTGCTCGACGATTCGAATCTCGTCGCGCGGCCGATCGGCAGTGTCCGCATGAGCATCTGCGCCGCGCCGGCGTATCTCGAGCAGATGGGCGAACCCGCCACGCCCGACGACCTCGACCGCCATCGAGCCGTCAATTACTTTTCCGCGCGCACGGGGCGTACCTATCCATTAGAGGTTCAAGTGGACGGAGCGCGGGTCAGAAAACCACTGGACGGCATACTCGCGGTCAACGAAGGACTGGTGTATGTGATGTCCGCAATCGAAGGATTGGGGATGATTCAGGTTCCGCGCTTCATGGTCGCAAAAGCGATCCAGGCCGGCGCGTTGCGCGAAATCCTGCGCGCCTACCCATGCCCGCCTCTGCCTCTTTCCTTGCTGTATCCGCATCGTCGCCTGAGCATGTGCGTGCGGGTATTTAGCGAGTGGGTTCACGAACTCGCGCAGAATAATCCGGACCTCAACGGCTAGCAGTACGGTTAACCGCGCATCCCGGCCGCCTCACGTCCGCTCGATCAATCCGCAACGCTCCAGCTCCGCCGACAACGCTTCTGCACTGACAAACTTGTATCCCTGCAGACCGGCGTCGCGTGCGCCGGCCACGTTGGCATCCGTATCGTCGACGAAGAGCGTTTCGGCCGCTGGAACACCGAGTTGCTCCACGCAGCGAAGATAGGTTTGAGCGGCCGGCTTCGCTGCGCCGAACGCGGCGGACGCATAGACGTGCGGACCGAACAGTTGCGCGACCGGTGGATTCAGAAAGCCGATATGGTCGGTGAGCAGGCGGCAGTTGTTGGTGAGCACGGCGATCCGGTGGTGTTCGGCGACGCGTTCGGCGAGTGCGAGCACTTCTTCATTCGGCGTGATCGATGCGTGGCGCGCGCTCAGCCAGTCTTCCCGACTGACGGGATAATTCAGCAGTTCGCCGAGCGCGGCCAGATAGTCGTCGTCGCTGATCTGCCCCGCGTCGGCACGAGCTTCGAGCCCGGAACCCCAGATCGCGTGCCGTACAGCCTCAGGCGTCTGCCCGGAAATTGCCGCCAGACGATCGACCCGCGCCGAACGGTCGTAGTGGGACAGGACGCCCTCCATGTCGAACAGGACCAGCGTGATGGATGCAGTCATGCTGTCGGCCTCGCATCGAAAGCTTCTAGAAATCAACATGCCATCCGACTGTAGGCCATCGGACGACGATCGGTTTCTATTGTGCCTCGGCTGGCCGGCGACGCCATGCGCCGCATGAACGAAAAGAGATCAAGCGTACAGGCGCAAACCGCCGCCAGGCAGGGACCTTGGGCAGCGCGGCGAGTCCACAGCAAAAATTTATCGGATTCACAGTCAGAATCTTTCCTCCGCCTCGACTAAGACCCGCGTAGACTCTTGCGACGAGGAATTTAACGTGAACGACATCAATTTCGAATGCACTGCATGCGGCAAATGCTGCCACGATTTGCGCCTGGCACTGACGATTGCCGAGGCTATCACCTGGCTGGAGCGCGGCGGCCACATGGAACTCATCTGCGAGGCCATACCGTGGCCCGTCGAGCCCGAGCCGGGCAATGCGCAAGCTGAGTACAAACGGGCGCGTTCTTCGCCTGCAATGAGCGGAAGCCTGCCTGTCCGTATCTCGATCGTTCTCGCCGCGGCGTTCGATGGAGCCTGCCCCAATCTGGGCGCCGACATGCGCTGCGGAATCTACGAACAAAGACCGCTGGTGTGCCGGATCTATCCCGCTGAAATCAATCCTTTCGTCGTGCTGGCACCGGAAAACAAGGCGTGCCCTTCAGATGCGTGGCAGAAGACGCCGCTGCAAAGGCACGGAATCCTTGTCGATGCTACGACCGTCGAACGCGTCGAGCAGTCGCGTCGCGCGAATCAGCTCGAGGCGCCGCTGCGCATGCAGGTATGCCTCGAACTGGGACTGAACCATGCCGCGCTCGCGAACGAAGGCTTTGTCATGATTTCGCCGGATAGCGAGGCGCTGCTGACTGCCCTGCGCAAGATTCGCGCGACGCCGGAATCGCAAGACGCAGCCGCGCAGTGGACATTTGTGTCGAATCGGGCGGGAACCCTGGAAACGCTTCTGTCGGTGGGCGCCACCGGTCACCTCGCTGAACCCACCGCTGCCGGCAATTCCCGGTATCACGGATTTTTCCCGCCCTCATAACCGCAGAACCGCCGGCAGCTTCTGGCAGAGAACTATGCTCCGCTGCCGCCCACCGTCTTGATGCTCTTCCATTGTCCTTGCTGGACCTGAAACAGCGTGTACGGCGGCTTGATCAGATCGCCATACGGGTCAAAGGTGATGTTGCCGGTTACACCGGTAACCTTCACTTTCGACAGGCTGTCGACGATCTTCGCGCGATCGAGCGAATCGGCCTCGTGAATCGCCTTGATCATGGCGAGCGCGGCGTCGTACGCAAACGGTGCGTACAGTTCGACATCCTGATTGAAACGCGCCTTGTAGCGCTTGCCGAACTCCTGCGCGGCAGGCAGCTTGTCGAGCGCCGGACCCGGCTCGAGATCCTGAGTACCGTCACCTGCCGTGCCGGCGATCTGCAGGAACGCATTGCTCTTCAGCGCACCCGCGCCGAACAGTTGCGCTTGCATGCCAAGCGAGCGCATCTGCTTGACCAGCATCGCGCCCTGTTCATCCAGACCGCCGAAGAAAATCAGATCGACGTTCTTGCTCTTGAGCGTCGTCAGAATGGCGCGAAAATCCACGGCCTTGTCATTCGTGAACTCACGATCGACGATATTGCCATTCGCTTCCTTTGCGCCCTTTTCGAACGCATCCGCGAGCCCTTGCCCGAATGCCGTACGGTCATCGATGATGCCGATGCGCTTCGCCTTCATCTGCTCCACCACGAAATGCCCCGCCACGACACCGCCAATGCCGTCGTGCCCCATGGTGCGGAACACGTTCTTGTAGCCTTGTTTGGTGAGTTGCGGATTGGTGGAGCCCGGCGTGATCATCGCAATGTTCGCCTGGTGATAGACCGTCGACGCCGGAATGCTACACCCCGAGTTGTAGTGACCGATCACGCCGACTACGCCGTCGTCGACCAGTTTCTGCGCGACCTGAATCGCCACGCGCGGGTCCGCCTGATCGTCCTGCACATCGAGCACGAATTTGACCGGTTTTCCGCCGATCACCGGATGTTTCGCGTTCTCTTCATCGAGCGCTAATTGCGCGCCATACTGCAGATCCTTGCCGACCCGTGCAACCGGTCCGGTCAACGGTCCGACGAAACCGATCTTGACGACTTCAGGATCGGCCGCCCACGCAGACGGTAGATACGTGACGAGTGCACAAACTGTGGCACTCAACAGCCAATTGCGGCGATTCATGATGCGCTCCTTGCGAGATGTAACGTCGCGCGATGTGTAGGTTGGCCGATCCGATGCGCGACGCGTCGAATCCGTCCTGCGGTGCTAGTCGTGAAACAAGAAAATCGGTGCGGTCAAAACCTCTACGAAAGTCAAAAGCGCGTGGCCGAGTAAGGCGCGAGATCGAGCGGCGGCGCACGCTGCGCGATCAGATCGGCGACGATGCGCCCGCTCACCCCCGCTAACGTCAGTCCGAGATGCTGATGGCCGAATGCGTAGATCACCCGTTCGCTCACACGCGAGCGTCCGAGCACCGGCACACCGTCCGGCAACGTCGGACGAAACCCGAGCCAACTGCTATCCGGCTTATCGAGCGCGGGTAACGCGCGTTTCGAAGAAAACGTCAACAGATCGATCAGCGAGCGGTTGCGCGTGTCGCCAAAACCCGCCAGTTCGACCGTGCCGGCGACGCGCAGGCCGTCGCTCATCGGCGTCATGTAAAAGCCGCGCTCGGCCCAGCCGACCGGTCGCGAAACCAGTTGTTGCGCGCCGGGAAAGCGGACGTGATAGCCGCGCTCCGTGTCGAGCGGAACCGCGTCGCCGCATTGTTTGGCGAATTGGGCGGAGCGCGCGCCAGTGGCGATCACAACGTGACTGAAGCGGCGCGCGGCGCCTTCGATCGTCACGCTCGCGCCGTCAGCCGCAGGCTGCACTGCGTCGACGGTCGAGCGCTGCAGTGTCAGCCCCTGGTCGGCAAGCTGCAGATAAAGCGTCTGCAGAAAGCCATGTGGATTTGAGAAATGCCAACTGTTACTGAACAATACGCCGCGCTCGAATATCGGCGCGAGCGACGGTTCGAGCGCACGGATGTCGCTGCCGCCCAGCACGTCGAAGGCAACGCCTAACTGGCGGCGCAGATCGAGTGCAGGACGCGCGGCATCGAACGAAGCTGCGTTCGAGTACAGATAGAGACATTCGCGGGGCCGGACGAAACGCGCCAGTTCCGCGTCTGCAAGCAGCGGCGCATATCCGTCCTGCGCCTGATCGAGCAACGCGGCGAGTGCCGTGGCGCTCGCCTCATAGCGCCGCGGCAGCGAGCTCATCATGAAACGCGCGAGCCACGGGGCGAGGTGCGGCAGGTAACCCCAACGCAATCTGAACGGGCTGTCGTTCGATAACAGAAAGCGCGGCAAATCGCGAAACACGGACGGGTTGTTGACCGGAATGCACGCATAGTGCGCGAAGGTCCCCGCGTTGCCGAAGGACGCACCCTGCCCCACGCCGGCCGGATCGAACAGCGTGACTCGATGGCCGTCGCGCATCAGCGCCGCAGCGCTCGCGAGGCCGATGAATCCCGCACCGATGATGGCAATCTCCGGCATCACTCGCGTCCTTGCATTTCGCAGCCGTCGCCCGAGAGCGCGTGCATCGTGACATGCCGCTCACTCGCCAGCGCGCCAGGCTTCGGCGCGGATGAGGCTGGAGGAGACTGCGGAAAACTCATCTGGAAACTCCTGCGGACAGAATCAGGACACTGCCCGGCGACGCCATGGCACGCACGCCACCAGACAAACTCTGGCAATCAGAATCACACAATATTTTTTTGTGTGCAATTAAAACTCACATTGTGTGGCCCTGGCATTTTCCCTGGATGGCCTATGGCGCAGTCCTTGCAAACACGGGCGCACCGGACGCCAACCGTTCTGGAGCGCCGTTTTTAGGCGTTGCGGCGGCGCTTGTCTGGTATAGAATCGGCAAAATTCCGCACAATCGCGGACAAAGTCGATTTTGTATGGAGACATCAGTTCTTATGGCTTCTGGCAAAGACACAGCGCGTGGGGCCAACGGGGCGCCGGCGCAGACGAAGCGTTCCACCTATGTCGAGGTGTCCAGCTCGATCGAGAACGAGATTCGCAGCGGCGTCTATCCGCCGGGCAGCCGCCTGCCGCCGCAGCGGCAACTGGCTACCGAACTGGGCATCAATGTGTCGACGGTCTCCCGCGCGTACAAGGAATTGCAGTTGCGCGGACTGGTGATCGGCAGCAAACGGCGCGGCTCGCTCGTCACCGGCGGTGCCATGCCGAGCGTCGACCCTGCGCCGCCGGCCAGCAACGCGGCGATCGACCTGACCGTCAACCGGCCGGCCACCGGCGAATTCCTGAACTGCCTCGCACGCACGCTGGCAGAATTGCCGCGCGATCCGCGTTATCCGCAATTGCAGGAGTACCAGCCGCCGCAAGGTCCCGCCTGGGCGCGCGCCGCCGGCGCCCGCTGGATGGCCGCGCCGGGCTTCACACCGGCGCCCGATCACGTGGTGGTCACGAGCGGTGCGCAGCACGGCTTGTATGCGGTGCTGAACAGCCTGATCGGCACCGACGGCGTAATCCTCGCCGATCAACTCACCTACTACGGGTTGAAAGCACTGGCTCCAGTGTTCCAGTTCGAGATCGTCGGCATTCCAAGCGACCGCGAGGGCTTGCTGACCGACGAGGTGGAGCATGCCTGCCGCCGTATGCCGGTGAAGGCGATTTTCACCGTACCGAATCTGCAGAACCCGACCGTGACGACGATGAGTCTCGAGCGCCGCATGGCGCTCGTCGACATTGCCCGCCGGCACGGTGTAGCGATCATCGAAGACGACGTTTACGGGCCGCTGGTTTCGCAGCGGCTGCCGACCATTGCGAGCCTGTGTCCGGAACTGACGTTCCACCTCGCGGCGACCTCGAAGATTCTCGCGCCCGGCTTGCGGCTCGGCTACCTGCTGAGTCCGCCGGACAGTTCCGCGCTGTGTGCCGAGGCGGTGCGCACCACCGCGTGGATGCCCGCGCCGATGTCGATGCTGATCGCTTCGATCTGGATCGAGGATGGTACGGCGCGCCACATCATGGA
Organism: Paraburkholderia sp. SECH4; assembly: GCF_030511745.1. Lineage (NCBI taxonomy): Bacteria > Pseudomonadati > Pseudomonadota > Betaproteobacteria > Burkholderiales > Burkholderiaceae > Paraburkholderia > Paraburkholderia sp. SECH4. Next base: position 113,430 of record NZ_JALOCP010000011.1, on the reverse strand, counting down.
CGCGCAGCTTGCCGAAATTCGCGCGCGACAGGACCTGGCTCGCGAGTTGCTGCCGCAGGAATTGCTGCAGACCGACCCAGCGTGCATGTTCGTGTGGCTTAAGTTACCGCCGCCGTGGCGTGCCGATGATTTTGCTGCGAATGCGAAGGCGCGTGGTGTCGTGGTGATGCCTTCTTCGGCGTTTGCGGTGGACAGGTCGGAGATCGAACATGGCGTGCGGATCAACCTCGCCTGTGCGACGAGCCGCGATCAACTCGTGAGTGCGTTACGGCTGTTGACGGGCACGCTGAAGGATCGTCCTCGGGCACTGTTCGGCACGATCTGATCGACGGGCACCCGGGCCGTCGCCTCAGATCAAATCAAATTTTTCAACCGCCAAAGGAATAAACCCGCCACCCAGCACGTTCAATAACCGCAACAACCATCGGTCCTGAGAGAGGTGCGGTCATGAAGTCTGTGCTTACAGTGTTGAGCGCCGTGGTGAGCGGCGTGGCGTTGACGGGTCTTGTCGCGTGCGGGGGCGGTTCGGGGTCGATCAATACGCAATCATTTACTGCGACCACGCTGGTCTCCGATGGCGCGGTTTCCGCGCCGCACACCGACGCCAATCTGAAAAATGGATGGGGCATTGCGTTCAATCCGAAGGGTGTCGTCTGGGTCGCCGACAACGGAACCTCAGTCGCCACGCTCTACGATGGCAACGGCGTGCCGCAATCCCTGGTCGTCAGCATTCCGAACGGAACCAGCGGCCCAGCGAATCCGACCGGCATCGTATTCAACGGCACGACGGATTTCACGGTCAGTCAGGGTGGCAAGTCCGGCGTAGGCGTGTTTATCTTTTCCGGCGAAGGCGGCACGATCACCGCATGGGCGCCCGCGGTCGCGCCCACGAACGCGATCGTCATGTTCGACGACGGCAGTGGTGGCGCGGTCTACAAGGGGCTCGCCCTCGCCAGCAATGGCACGGCGAACTTCCTCTATGCCACCGACTTTCACAACAACAAGATCGACGTGTTCGACAAGAACTTCGCGAAGGTCGCCATGTCCGGCAACTTTCAGGACGCTGCGCTGCCGGTAGGCTTTGCGCCGTTCGGCATACAGGCAATTGGCGGAAAACTCTTCGTGACCTACGCCAAACAGAACGCAGTCGCGCATGACAACTTAGACGGCCCTGGGCTCGGCTTCGTCGACGTATTCGATACGGGCGGCAAGCTACTGCAGCGCTTCGCATCGGCTGGCCCGCTGAACGCACCGTGGGGCGTCGCACAGGCGCCGGGCAACTTCGGCCGCTTCAGCGGCGACATACTGATCGGCAATTTCGGCGACGGCACGATCAACGCTTTCGATCCGGCAAGCGGGCAATCCCTCGGCACCGTCAACCTGTCGAACGGAACCACGTTCGTGCAACAGGGGCTCTGGGGTATCGCGTTCGGCAACGGACTCGATAATCAGCCGACCAACACGCTGTTTTTTGCTGCGGGGCCTAACGACGAAGCGGATGGGGTCTATGGGCGCATCGACGTGAAAATGTGAACGACGCCGCGCGCGGCGCAGTGCCGAATGGGCGCTCGCGATTCGAGTGAACAGGTTACCTGACTGCCGCACACGATCTTCGCCTCAAGTGTCACATTTCGGCGGCGCTGTCTTCCCCATACCGCATGCCACGCGCGCCCAGCAAACGGTACAGCGTCGCGCGTGAAATGCTGAGTTCGCGCGCGGCGTCGCCGAGCCGCCCACGATGGCGCAGCAGCGCGAGTTCGATGGCCTGCCGCTCCGCTGTCTCGCGTGCCTGCGCAAGCGTCAGGGGCGCGGTCGCGACGTAACCCGACAGTTCGAGATCGTCCGCGGTAATCGTGCGCCCCTCCGACATCACAATGGCGCGACGAACCCGGTTGATCAGTTCCCGGACATTGCCGGGCCAGTCGTATTGATGCATCGCCGCGATCGCGTCGGGAGAAAAACCGTAGAGCCGGCGGCTCGCATCTTTCCTGTAGCGATCCAGTGTGTACAGCGCGAGCAGTTCGATGTCCTTGCCGCGCGCGCGAAGCGGCGGCTCGTCGATTCTCAGCACGCACAAGCGGTGATACAGGTCAGCACGAAAGCGCCCGTGTTCGATCGCGGCCTCCATATCGACGTGCGTGGCGGAGATGATGCGCACGTCGACATCGATCGAACCGTTGCCGCCCAGGCGGTCGATGGTGCTTTCCTGCAGAAAGCGCAGCAGGCTCGCCTGACTCTCGAACGGCAGATCGCCGATTTCATCGAGAAACACGGTGCCGCCGTGCGCGGCTTCGACGCGCCCTATTCTGCGTTGATTCGCGCCGGTAAAGGCGCCGCGCTCGTAGCCGAACAACTCGGACTGCAACAGATGCGGCGGAATCGCACCACAGTTGATGGCGACGAACGGCGCGTTGCGACGCGGCGAGTGCGCGTGAATCGCCGCTGCCGTCAGCTCCTTGCCCGTACCGGATTCACCGGAGACAAAAACGGGCGCGTCGGTGGCGGCCACTTTGCGGATCGAGCGGAATAACGCGAGCATGGCATCGCAGGTGCCGATCATCTCGTCTTCTGCCGAGGACGTATCGACGAACGCCGGCTCGCCGAGCGAGATCATGCCGCAGGCATGGCCTACCGTATCGACAATCCTGACGTTCGCAGCGGGGAGTGTCACGTAATCGAAGCAGTAGTCGCGCACCAGCCTGCGTATGGCGGCGTCATCGAGTTCCGGCGCGGCGGTCATCGCGACCCAGCCGATGTTTGGCATCGCGAGGCAAGCTTCCAGCGCGGCAATGTCACAGGGATCGAACACGCTCGACAGATCGGCCAGCCCGGCCGCCAGCGAGCCATCATCCACGGCCTGGCGTACGTCACGAACCGAGCCGATGACTTCGACCTCCCAATCGCGCTCCTCGAAACTCGCCAATAGATCCGGCGAAGGATCGCGCGTGAAGTAGATGACACGCCGCTTGATGGCCTTCATTTTCTGCATTGTTTTTTTGTTTTCCCGCCGAGCCTGCTCTGAAACCTGTTGCGGTCAGGCCCATCGTCGCGGCATTGTTCTTGTTGCTCCATGGCCGCGGATGCCTGTCCTCGCGAATCAGGCGCGTACCGGGAGCTGCCATTTCATGATGCATCGGGTTTTGGCGAGTCGGCGGTGTTGCAGACGTCGGCTGACGAAAAACCGGATCCGACAACGACGGTCGATCATACGCGGCTGCATGGTCGCCGTGGTGCGTCCTGACCTTATTTGATGATTGAATCCGCAAGCGCACCGCGCGGCGCATCGGAGTCGCTATCGAACTGGCGTCTTGTGCGCCGCCACAGTGGCGTCAACGCACCTCGCGCCGCAACTTCCTGAAAAACTTGCGAATCTCGGCAGCGAGCAAATCAGGTTTTTCCATTGCAGCGAAATGCCCGCCGCTCGGCATGTCGGTCCATTGCACGACGTTGAAGGTTCGCTCGAGCCACGTGCGCGGTGGGTGATTGATCTCCTTTGGGAATTGGGCGAATCCGACCGGCGGCACGACGCGTTGCCCCTCGGCGAAGCGCATCGGCTGCAGACGGTTTTCCCAATACATCTGCATCGCCGTTCCAATACTCTGCGTGTACCAGTAGAGCGAAATGTTGGTGAGCAACTCGTCTTTCGAAAACACCCGCTCGATGTCGCCGTCGCAATCGCTCCACGCGCGAAACTTCTCACCGATCCATGCCGCGAGCCCCACCGGTGAATCGTTCAGCGACGCCGCCACGGTTTGCGGTTTCGTGGTGTGCATATGGGCGTAGCCGCCTTCCAGCGCGGCCCATTCAGTCTTCTCCCGCAGATAGGCTTCCTCCGCGGGCGTAAGCGGTGTCTGCGCGGTACCGCTCGCGGGCTCGTATGAGCTCGGCAGAAAGTTGAGATGAACGCCGTCGACATGCTCATGATGCCGCGCCGCGAGTGCGATCGAGACGCCGGCGCCCAGATCGCCGCCTTGGGCGCCAAAGCGCTCGTAACCGAGGCCACGCATCAGTGAAGCCCACAAATCCGCCACCTGAAACGCGGAAGTACCGGGCTCTACGGGAGCCTGCGAGAACGCAAAACCGGGCAGCGATGGAACGACGACGTCGAATGCATCGGCGGGATCACAGCCGAATGCGCCCGGATCGCATAACCGGTCGAGCAGTGCGTGGAACTCGAAAAACGATCCCGGCCAGCCATGCGTAATCACGAGCGGATAAGACGCCGGGCCGACCCCGCGCCGATGCACGAAGTGCACGCGCTGACCGTCGACCTCGGCGAGAAATTGCGGTTGCAGATTCAATCTGCGCTCCGCCTCGCGCCAATCGAAACGGTCGACCCAGTACTGCGCGAGTTCGCGCAGCCAGGCAGAATCGGCGCCCTGCTGCCAGGCAGGGGACGGCGTCGCCGGTGCCCAACGTGTCGCGTGAATCCGCCGGCGCAGATCGTCTATGTCAGCGTCAGGCACGGCAATCTGAAACGGCTCTATCTGCATGTCAGTTCATCCGGCACAGGGGGTGGGGATAACAGGCGCTTCGGATTCGATGGCGCTGTTCACGGCAAACCAGCAAGGGCCAAGGCACGAAGCGAGCATGAAGCGCACGGCGCGCACGAAGCAATCTGCATGGTACACAATGAGCGCGATTCTCGTTTAGCGCGCCGGAGACCTTCATGGTTGCAGCGCTCACTGCTCTACGGCAAACAGGAAAGCCCGCGAAATGCGGGCTTTCTTTACAGCTTACTGCCTACACCAGCCGCTCAGAAGCGGTGACGGATACCCACCGTGCCGACCACCTGCGAATCGGTCGCCGAGCGGCTCACGCCGACGATATCCGCCGTGATGCCCGAGTCCCCCACGCTGCCGACGTGCTGGTATGCCGCTTCAACATACACATCGGTACGCTTGGACAAGGCATAGTCGGTCTGCAACGTGATCTGCTGGTACTTCGGACTCGCGCCGTTCAGACGTGCATCGGTGTACGTGTATGCGCCCGACACCGTCCATGCCGGCGTGAATGCGTAACGTGCGTTCACTTCATAGTTCGTGAAGCGCGCGCTGCCGCTGGTCAGCGCGAAGCCGCTCGTCGTGCCCGAGGCCGAAGATCCGATCGACGTTGCGTTGCTCAGTTGCGTCTGCGTGAACACAAGGCCGACGTTGGCCGCGCCGAACGCGTAGTTCACGCCAGCGCCATAGGTGCGCTGAAGGCCCGCGTTGAACGTGGAGTCGCCGCTTGCCACGGCACCGCTCGTGTTGGTCGTCGAGCCGCCGCCGTTGAGTTGCAGGTAGCCCGCAGCGAACTTCAGGCCGCCGAATGCGTACGATGCGCCGACGCTGTAGGCGCGGCTGTCCGCGAAGCTGCCCGCTGCATTCGAGAAGCCGTACAACGCACCGAACTTTAAGCCGCCGTAGTCGACACTCTGGAACTTGACCGAGTTGTTGATACGCACGGAGTTGTTCAGGTTGTCGTTGTCGTACGGGTGCGATGCGAGCGTGCCGCCGTATTGCGTGCCGTTCAGCGCGAGCGGGGCGAGATAGTCGACCACGCTGTCGTACTGGCGACCCAGCGTGACCGAGCCGAACTGGTCGCTCGACAGACCGACGAAGGCCTGACGGCCGAACTCACGGTTGTTCTGCCCCAGCTTGCCGGTCGACAGATTGAAGCCGTTTTCCAGCACGAAGATCGCCTTCAGGCCGTTGCCCAGATCTTCCGAACCGCGCAGGCCCCAACGGTCGCCGTTCAGGATGCCGCTGGCTTGCTGGAAATTGCTGCTGCCGCCCGAATTGCTGGTGTAGGTCAGACCCGTATCGATCAGGCCGTACAGCGTGACCGAGCTTTGTGCGTGGGCGGCACCCGCGGCGCCGATGAGTGCGAGCGAGAGGCCCGACAATACGAATTTATTCATGGATTTCTCTCCTGATTGGAATAGCGGATGCTATCGATCGGCCGAGAATATCTCACTAATCGCAAGACTGTTTTTCAGTTAATTACAGCGTTGTGTTTATGCGACGTAAATGATTTTTCAGATTGCCGATCATTTCACGTAACAGCCGGTCTGCCGCCAGAAATTAAATGGGGCGTACTCCTCTCGCGAGCACGCCCCAAGTGCTTGATTTAGTGCCTCTCTCGGAGAATCAAGCCGGCGCAGAATAGCATGACGAATCTCTTCCAACAACGCATCCCGGGCGATTTATATTCCAATTAATTTCAATTGAAATAAATTGGAATATCTTGCCATATAAACAAACTCATTCAGGCGATTATTTCGGAAATTGAAAATAGTCATTGTTAGTTTTAAAAGCTGCCGAAAAATTGCATTGCACGGACAAACCCAGTTCTGCCCGGCTCGCTGCATCGCTGCGTTAACCAGCGCGCTGAGCCGCGTCACGGACGCGGTGCGCCAGTCATGCTCGGTGCGCCGCCGGGGCCCGCCGGGTCCGGATTGCCGAACGTGGGCAGGCTGCCGTCGGCGCGGGCGCGGGCGATCTCCGCGCGTACCTGCGCGCGGGTTTTTGGCCCGCTCCCGGATTTCAACAGCGTGCTGGTGGCGGGCGCGAGCTGAGGTGGCGATGGCGCCGGTATCGCTTGCGGGGTTAGCTGGGCTTGTGGGGCTTGTGGGGCTTGTGGGGTTAGTGGGCCTGGCGGCGCTGATGTCGGCTCTGTTGGCTCTGTCGGCTGTATCAGCCGTATCGGCGCTGACACGGCAGGCGCGTTGATTACGTTGGAGAGTACCTTCGCCTCGGCCGGAACAGAGGATGACGAGCTCGCAGCAGCAGGTGCGCCAACGCCACTCGTTCTCCCGCTCGACAGGCTACCCGCGCCAACCGCGGCTACTGCGGTTTCGGGAGCATGCCGGGTCTTCGAGTCACTGGAGGACGCACGGTTCGAGTGTTCGCGCGTCGCTACGTAGCTTTCGTGCGAGTGGCCTGTTTTCCCTGAAGACGGCGCCGAAGATCGCGCCGATTTCGCCCCTTGTTGCGTTGGCTTCTTCCCATGCACAACGGCCAGCGCGTGCTGCGTCTGCTTCGCGCGCGCCTCGACTTCTCTTTGCAGCGCAAGAACCTGATCGTCGTCCCGATGTGCTGAACGCACCGCGTCCAGTTGCGCCCGCGCGGAAACAAGATCGTTGCGCTGCAGACTATTGCGCGCCGCCTGGAGGTCCCCGGCAATGGCCGCCGCTGAATCGCTGTGTGCAGCGACCGGCCCGGAACTCACTGAACCAGTTATCGTGTCGCCACGTGTGGTGCGAGATGCATTGTCACGCTCCAGGCCGAGTTCGTCCGTTGACAGCCAGCTTTTGTCCGCTTGCGAAATATAAGCCGCGATCGCAACCGCGCCGACAAACAGGCCCGTGAGAACGATCTTCCTGGGTTCGCTAACCATGACGTCTCCCTCTCGAATCGTGGACATGCGCGTTTGCCGTATCGCAAACGGGCCCGAATTCATCAGAGGGTTCGCAGCGAATCAATCGACGCCGCCGCAACGGCCGCGAGTTCGGGCCGGCGCAGTCACGCACGAATAAGAGTGCAAGCTGGATGCGTGCTATCTACTATTTATAGTCGCCAAACGTCGATTCGTCCGCTTGCGTAGGGCGTGTTGTCCGAAAAAGCCAGCTTACTGACCAGGCTTTCCTAGGACGATTGTTTGAACTGCGAAGCAATAAATGCGAGTTTGAATCCGGCGTTTGAATTCGGCGAATGCAGCGCAGAGCTACACAAGCGGACCTTCAGTCTGCTTGCCTCGCACGGCGACCGCAATCGAGCTGCCGACAATCAACGCAATGCCGAACAACGACATGCTGCCGATCGTCTCGCCCCACACGATGTAACCGAACAGTGCAGCCCACACGATGCTCGTGTAGTTATACGGCGCGAGCGCACCGGCGTCGGCCTGTCGAAATGCCATTGTCATCAGCAACTGCCCTGCCGTGGCGAACCCACCGAGCAAGGCCATCACTGCGAGTGCTTCGATCGAAGGCGTGCGCCACGCGAAATATAGCGATGCCCCGGTGACGATCGTGCCGATCACCGTGAAGTACAGCACCGTGGTGCCCGAATCGTCGGTGGCGCGAATCCGCTTGATCTGAATGATCGACAAAGCACCGAAAAACGCGCTCGAAATCAGCAGGACCGGACCGAGCCAACTCGAATGCGAACCGTCCGGACGCACCACGAACAGCACGCCGACAAAACCGATCGCGGCGGCAAGCGCATCGCGCGGCTTGAGCGTTTCCTTCAAAAGCAGCGGTGCAAGCACGATAACCAGCAAAGTCTCCGAGTAAACGATCGCCACCGCTTCGCTGAGCGGCACATAGGGCAGCCCTGCAAAGAACAGCCCTGACGCGCCGAGTAACGTCAGCGCGCGCAAGGTCTGTCCACGCACATCCATCTGCCTGAGACGCTCGATGAGCGGCTTGCCGCGCAGGCAAACCGCCACCGCAGGCAACAAGCCGAACAGCATCCGGAAGAACGTCACTTCATTGGCCGGATAGGCGAGCGCCACGGATTTCGCCAGAGCATCGACGAGGGCGAAGCAGAACATCGAAACGAGAATCAGCGCGACGCTGCGCAACGGCACGGCTCTATTCCGGACGGCGGTGATGGGCGGCATGGGTTTTCCTGGGAACGCGCGAAGCAGCGCGTCGCTTAGGTTTCGCCTCCGGTGAAAGGGAGGCGTAATCGGAAAACGGATTATGCCTGCTGCGCCCCGCGCGATCGACTGGAAAAACCTGAACAAACAGCGCGCGTCGATCAAGGTGGAGTATGTGCACGGCGCGGGTCCGGCCAGCATAGCCCGGCGGCGCAGGGCCCCGGGGCACTCAGAATCGTGCCGTCGGATTCGCTCGTGACGTCGAACTGAAGGAGGCTTAAGAAGGCTTAGTTAGTCGCTCGGCAGCGCGCAAGCTGCCGAGCGACTGGTGCAGTCGAATGCCAGCGGCTTGCGCAGCGCACCTCGGCGCATTCCTCGCGCATAGTTTGAACCGGCCTCCGTTTTGTGCGATGCTACCCGCGCCCCTGCAAACATGAAAAGAAAGAGGGCGTGAGGCAGACCAATCCTGTTGTCCATTCCTCAGGAGGAGACATGATTGTGTCATCGCAATTGCGCCGCATCGGCCTCGCCCGTCGTCTGACATTCGCCCCGCCGCTGGGCGCTGCCAGTTTAAGAAAAGCATCCGCCGTTTCCAGCTTCGTTTTCCTCACCAGTCTCATCGGCGTCTGTCATGCCGACACCCAGGTCGGCGGCACGCTTCCTCCCGCTCCCGACAAGCTATACGGCGATCTTTTCATAGCCGTGCAAACCGCGCAGATTTATCCGGACCAGAAGACTTTCGTCGACGCAACGCCGAACGCCGATCCTGCCGCGATCGTGCAACTGTACGAACAGCAGAAGAACAATCCCGGTTTTTCGCTGGCGAACTTCGTCAACCAGTACTTCACTCCGCCGAGCGAACCTGTCATCACACCCCCGGCGAATCAGACGCTGCGCGAGCACATCAACTGGCTATGGCCTGCCCTCACCCGCACCACGACGAGCGCGCCGGCAAACAGTTCGCTGATCCCGTTGCCGAAGCCGTACGTGGTGCCGGGGGGCCGTTTCCGCGAGGGCTACTACTGGGACACGTACTTCACGATGCTGGGTTTGCAGGAGTCGGGGCACGAAGATCTCGTCGACAACATGCTCGACAACTTCGCCTATGAGATCGATACGTTCGGCCACATCCCGAACGGCAATCGCACCTACTACCTCGACCGTTCCCAGCCGCCGTTCTTCTCGTACATGGTGGCGCTGGCGGCGAAAGTGGAAGGCCGCAGCGTCTATCAGAAGTATTTGCCGGCCCTGCGCAAGGAGTATGCGTACTGGATGCAGGGAGAGACCTCGACGCAACCGGGTCAGGCAACCCGCAACGTCGTCGTGATGCCGGATCGCACGGTGCTCAACCGCTACTGGGATGAACTCGATACGCCGCGTGACGAGTCCTATCTGGAGGACATTCAGACCGCCAGGCAGGCAACGGGCCGCAATCCGAACGAGGTCTACCGCGAGTTGCGGGCGACCGCCGAGAGCGGCTGGGATTTCAGCTCCCGCTGGTTCGGCGACAACATGACACTCGCGACGGTGCGCACCACATCGATCATCCCGGTCGATCTGAACAGCCTCATGTTCCACCTTGAAATCACCATCGCGAAAGGCTGCGGCGAGACGCGCGATTTCCGCTGTGTCGGCGAGTTCGCTGAGCGCGCCGCCAAACGGGCGCTCGGCATCAACAGGTACTTGTGGAACGCCAAGGGCTACTACGGCGATTACGACTGGACGCTTGCGAAGCCGCGCGACAACAAGACTGCGGCGATGGTGTTTCCGTTATGGGTCGGTGCGGCGTGGCCGGACCGCGCGCAAAAGACGGCTCAGCAGGTGCAGTCCGTCCTGCTGCAACCGGGCGGCCTTGCGACGACCACCTACAACACCACGCAGCAATGGGATGCACCGAATGGCTGGGCGCCATTGCACTGGGTCGCGATCGAAGGCCTGAAGCGCTATGGCCAGGATGCGCTTGCGCAGCAGATCGGCACGCGCTTTCTGGCTGACGTGAAAGGCGTTTACGCGTCGGAGAACAAGCTGGTCGAAAAGTACGTGGTGGAAGGTGCGGGCACCGGAGGGGGCGGCGGTGGCGAATATCCGCTGCAGGACGGCTTTGGATGGACCAACGGGGTGACGCTCAAGCTGCTCGATCTGTATAGCCCGGGTGACTGATCTGCACGGTGAAGCCATGCAAGGAGGCGCACACGTCGCCCATAGCGGCGTGTGCGCGGAAGCGCCGATTACGAAATCAGCCCTGCGGTTCGCTGCGTGACGAAGCCCAGGCTCACTCAGCGCTTCGCGTCTTCGTCCATCGTCGGGTAATCGATGTAGCCTTCCGCGCCGCCGCCATACATCGTGTTCTTATCCGGCTCGTTTAGCGGTGCGCCGACCCGGAGCCGCTCGACCAGATCCGGATTCGAAATAAAAGGTCGGCCGAACGCGATCAGATCTGCCCGTTTTGCCTTGAGCGTCTTCTGCGCGAGCTCCCTGTCATAGCCATTGTTTGCCATGAACAATCCGTCGAATGCCTGGCGCAACACCTGCAGATCGAAGCCGCCCTCGACGTCACGCGTGCCCCCCGTGTCGCCTTCGATGACATGCAGGTAGACGAGCTTGCGGGCATTGAGTTGCTTCACCACATAGGTGAAAAGGGGTTCGGGATCGCTGTCGGCGATATCGCCGAAGCTGCTGAGCGGAGAAATACGCACGCCGACGTGCTCACCACCCCAGACGTCCGTCACGGCATCGGCCACTTCCAGCAACAGGCGCGCGCGATTTTCAATCGAGCCACCATATTGATCGGTTCGTTGATTGGTCCTGTCGCGCAGAAACTGGTCGAGCAGGTAGCCGTTTGCCGCGTGAATTTCCACGCCATCGAAACCGGCGGCCTTCGCGTTTTGCGCGGCCAAACGATATTGCTCGACGATGCCCGCCATTTCCGAGGTTTCAAGTGCGCGCGGCGTGACGAGCGGCACGAAGCCGTCGTCGGTATAGGCCTGGCCTTCGGGTTTGATCGCCGACGGCGCTACGGGCAACGCATTACCCGGCTGCAGCGACGGATGAGAAATACGGCCCACGTGCCACAACTGCAGGTACATATGGCCGCCCTTCGCATGCACGGCATCGGTAATATGTTTCCACGCCTGCACCTGGGCATCGTCATAAATGCCAGGCGTGAACACATAGCCCTTGCCTTGCGGTGAAATCTGCGTCGCCTCGGCGATGATGAGACCGGCAGTTGCACGTTGCGCGTAATACTCGATGGCCAGTTCGCTCGGCACATCGGCCACCTTCGCGCGACTGCGCGTCAGCGGCGCCATCACGATGCGATTGGGCAACTGCAGCGGCCCGAGCGCGACCGGTTCGAACAGGTAACTATCGATGTGCGCGGATTCGGTCGACATGGCGGCTCCTTGAAAAAGATCCAATGCATCGAAAGGCGGCTAGCTGCCTGACTCGTAGCGCGCCATCGAGCGGCGTCATCGGCGCGCGTTGCAACACACGGTGGAGCGGTGTCGTCGGCTCCAGGCGCTCTGGCAGTATAGGCGGCTATCCGGAACGCCGAAGAGGTTTTCCGGTTTTACCGCACCCGCTTTTCGCGGGCCGCCATGCACGGCTAGACAACATAAATTTCAGGGTTGTCCACCAACGGCAGAAACTCTCCTGTGCGCCCATCGAGTGCGAGCATTGCGCCGCTTTCGATATTGAAAATCCAGCCATGCAGTCGCAGCGTTTTGTTCGCGAGGCCCACGGCCACTGACGGATGCGTGCGAATGTTCGCGAGTTGAGCCATCACGTTGTCTTTGACCAAGGCGTCGAGACGCTCGGCATCTGACGCATAAGTCCGCGACGCGTTGATCGCTTTCGCCGCGTCGGCGTGACGGAGCCAACCCGCCACGGCCGGCAGATGATCGAGGTTTTTGCACGTGCAGATCGCCGTCATCGCCCCGCAATTGGAGTGCCCGCAGATCACGATATCCCGCACACCCAGTACCGCCACCGCGTATTCGACGGTGGCCGACACGCCGCCTGGCTCCGGGCCGTAAGACGGCACGATGTTGCCCGCGTTGCGGATCACGAACAACGCGCCGGGCTCCACCTGGGTCAATAACTCGGGAACGACACGGCTGTCCGAGCAGGTCACGAACAGCGTGCGCGGACTTTGCGCAATCGACAAACGTTTGAACAATGCGCTTTGCTGCGGAAAGACTTCGCGTTGAAAGCGGATGAATCCTTCTATGATTTCCTGCACGACATTCTCCGGATAGTCAAAGCCTCAGCCTGCCGAGTCCGCGGCAAAGGTCCAAGGCGTGTCTGCGATCGGTTGGCGCGACTATACCGCAGCGCGAATCGTATGCCCGCAAACACCACCGCCGAAGACAAGTTCGACAACGCGTAGAGGCCACCGAGATTGTCACCGTGATTGCAGGCGAGGCGCGCTATTTGATTCGTTGCCACACGACTTTCGACGATCCATAGCCGAAGGCGCCAGGCGTGATGTATGTCAGCCGGTCACCGTCGAGCGTAAATGGGCGGCGCTGGACATCCGCGTCCCAGTTCGGAAACGTACTCTTTTGAATGTGAAAGACGATAATCCGCGCCGCCGGGTCCACGGTATACGTGCCGAAATGCGCGACGCTGCCGCGAGCGATCTTTGCGTTTTCTTCCGCCGTGCCTTGCTGCCTCTCCCCTGAAGCGAACTTCGGCAGGTCGGAGTTCAGCACGAGCAGCACGTAGCGCCCATCACTGCCGAAGACGAGTTGCCCTTGCGGATGCGGACCGAGCAATTCCACTTCGTTGCCGCTCCTCGCCACCGTCAACGAGACAAGCGACCACGACCCCACGAGGCTGTCCGCTGCTTGAGCAAAAGCGTTTCGCACTGGCGCGCACCATGCTGCGAGCGCGATCACGATGACGGCGAAGACTCGGTAAGTTGGTTTCATGACGCTCTCCACGCGTGCGAGGACATGAGGTCAGACGAATCCATCGCGCTTCGCTGGTGCTGCGGATTGGGTTCGGGTGCTTTGAAGCCTAGGTGGTTTGCAAGTGAAAAGCTATTGGAGCAGGCCCGGCGCGCAGATGCCGGACCGCCCCCCCCTAAGTCAAGAATTGGGCCGCTCAGCCCTCAGTTGAAATCCGCGGTTTCGAGCTCCACGGATCGTCCCCCGTTTTTTTCGAGGACCCGCCGCGTAGCGTTTTCAATCCGCGCGCGATTGGCCTCGAAGGTACCGACCAGATCGTGGGCCGATGGTCCCGCGTTGCCGAAATGGTCGTTCAGCGCGTCCAGCGACACGCTGCACCAGACGTCAGCCCCATCGACATTGGCTTCGAAGGCGACGCGCGCCGCTGCCACCACTTCACGGCGTCCGGTGAATTCGATCCTCATAATGACCCTCCATTTGGCGAAAGTAGCGGTGAACGCGCAAAGGCTGTACCAGGCTGCCGCTTTAAAGCCGAATCAAAGCGGCTTGAGCCTGGCCATCGCTGCGCGCGTTCAGAGCGCACATTCTCCGCAAGGTGCATACTCGACATCGGCCGCTTTTGTGCGGCCGCGCTTTTGCGTCGCGGCGTGCATGCCACCTTTCACGCCGTCAGACGCTTCCAACATCCTAATACTACCCGCCCCATGTCCCGCAGCCCGCAATCGTCGCGTCCTTTAGTCATTGCCGCAGTCATGGCATCAATGGCGATGGTCGCCATCGAAGCCACCATCGTTTCCACCGCCATGCCGCAGATCGTCGCGCAACTCGGCGATCTGCATCTGTATAGCTGGGTTTTTTCATCGTTCCTGCTGACGCAAACCGCGATGACCGTGGTATTCGGCAAGCTCGCCGATCTCTATGGACGCAAGCCGGTCATGCTTGCCGGCATCGCCATCTTTCTGCTCGGCTCGGTGCTGGCCGGCTTCGCCTGGTCGATGCCCGCCATGATCGTATTCCGCCTGATTCAAGGCGTCGGCGCGGGCGCGATCCAGCCGGTCACGCTGACCATCGTCGCCGACCTCTATCCGGCGCGCGAACGCGGCAAGGTGCAAGGTTATCTCGCCAGCGTGTGGGCCATTTCAGCGGTGGTCGGGCCGATGGTGGGCGGCTTCATCATTCACAACCTGTCGTGGGCGTGGATCTTCTGGATGAACGTGCCGATCGGCCTTGCCTCGGCAGCCGGCTTCATCGCGTTCCTGCGCGAATCGGAACGGCATGCGCGTCCGTCGATCGACTTCGCGGGCGCGGCACTGTTCATGGCGGCGATCGCGGCACTGATGATGGCGCTGACTTACGCCGGCGACGACGACATCGCCAAGGCATCGCTCGCGGGCGGCGCGTTCATGCTGTGCCTGCTGTTGTTCGTGTTCCAGGAACGCCGCGCTACTGAGCCGATGATCTCGTTCGCGCTCTGGAGCCGCCGGCCGATTGCCGCGTGCAATGCAGCAACCGTGCTGTCCGGCATGATCCTGATGGGCTCCACCACCTTCCTGCCGATGTATGTTCAGGGCGTGCTGCACCGCTCTCCGGTGGTCGCCGGTCTTGCGCTCACGATGATGATGGTGGGCTGGCCGGCGGGCGCGACGCTCGCGGCGAAATCATTTCACCGTATCGGCTTGCGGCGCATTCTGATCGGCGGCAGCGCGTTCATCCCGATTGGCGCGGTGCTGCTGTTGTTCCTGCAGCCTGGCGGCTCGCCGCTCATCGCGGCGTTCGGCTCGCTCATCATGGGCTTCGGCATGGGCA
The DNA here is from genome assembly GCF_030511745.1 of Paraburkholderia sp. SECH4. Classification (NCBI taxonomy): domain Bacteria; kingdom Pseudomonadati; phylum Pseudomonadota; class Betaproteobacteria; order Burkholderiales; family Burkholderiaceae; genus Paraburkholderia; species Paraburkholderia sp. SECH4. The sequence continues at coordinate 98,128 of NZ_JALOCP010000011.1, read as the reverse complement.
CGTCGAGCGTCAGTTCGCTGGTGCTGATCCAGGAAATCGTCAAGATGGATGAGCGCGGCAGCGCTACCGCATCGAATCTCTTTTCGCGCAATCTCGGCAGCACGCTGGGCGCAACGCTGTTCGGCGCGGTGCTCAACTTCGGGCTCAGCCACTCGAAGGACGTCGCCGTGGTCACGTCGGATCAGTTGAAGGCGCTGTTGCAGAATCAGGTGGCAAGTCTTGCCGACAGCGACATGATCCGCATGGTGTTGCATCAGTCGCTGCACCTGACCTTTATCTCGATCTTCGCGATTGCGATTTTTGTGGTCGTGCTGCTGGGCTTCGTGCCGGCGATCAACATCGGGCCGGCGAAGCAGGTGCCGCTTGAAGCGTTATCGCCACTTGAGGACTGAGCTTCGCTACGCGCCTGGCACCATCGTGACGTTTGCCTTCGCCATGAAACTGCGGCGCGTCAACCACCGTCCCGGCAGAGCCTCACCATCCACGCATAAACCGCATCCACCGCCGCGGAGCGCGCCGGTTGGGCGGAGCGCATCAGCCAGAGCGGCGCGAGTGCGAAGCCTGGGACCTGCGGCAGGACCTCGACCCGCCCGCTCGTCAACGCGTCGCCGGCGGTGAGCCGGGACACCATCGCGATACCCGCTTCCCGCTCGGCTGCCGCCACGAGAATGCGGGGGTCGTCGACCGTCATCGCGCGCCGCGTGCGCAAACCGCCGCGCCTTAACTCAGGCAACCACGGCGCCCACTCCGGACGCTGCTCGAGCACCAGCAAAGGCGCCTGCGTCAACACCTCGGGAAAGGGCGCCGAACGCAGACGGCGCGCGGTCGTGGGCCCGCAGATAGCGACCGCCTCCTCGTCGAGCAACGGCTCGCAGATCACTTCGGGCGTGCGGATCTCCTTCGCGGAAACGATCAGGTCGACATCGACACGATCGATCTCGTTGACCTCGTCCCCGGTAACGAGCCAGATCTCGATGTTCGGCATGGCCTCCGAAAACGCCGGCATGCGCGGCATGATCCAGCCCATCGCGAACTGCGGCGCGCAATAGATGATCACCGAGTCAGGATTGCCATAGGGTTCGATGCGATCGCGCCCATCCGCGAGGGTCGTCATCGCCGACGTCACGGTCTGCGCAAACAGCACGCCGGCGGCCGTCAGCGCAACGCCGCGCCCGATCCGCCGGAACAGCGGCACCCCGGCCCATTCCTCGAGTTGCTGGATCTGATGACTGATTGCCGATTGGGTCAGCGCGAGTTCTTGCGCCGCGCGCGTGAAGCTGCCGAGACGCGCGGCGGCGTCGAAAGCGAGCAAGGCCTGCAGAGGGGGAAGTCTACGCATCGGGTCGCCACGGTCAGGGGAGATATTAGAAATATCGATACTTCCAGCAAGATTCTTCGCTTTTCGCCGGAATATTGCCTCGCAATCATAGCGCCAGTTGCCCTTCACACGCCGCATGCTGTTTCGTCAGACATGAGAAATATTTGTGTGACGGCGCTCACTGAAACTGACCGGATCGACGTGTATGACCCTGAACCTGAACGCTTTGCACCCCGCCTCGACCGCCCCTGCCGCGGGCACTGACGCGGCCGGCCAACCCCATGCGCCCACCTACGCCGGCGTGCTGTCCTTCATGCGCCGGCCCTATACGCGCGATCTCATCGGCGTCGACGTCGCCGTATCGGGCATTCCGCTCGACCTCGCGACCACCTTCCGCCCCGGCACGCGTTTCGGCCCGGCGGGCATGCGTGCCGCCTCGGTGCAACTGGCCGAACTGGGCGCGTTTCCGTGGGGCGTCGACCCGTTCGATCATCTGAACGTGGTCGACTACGGCGACTGCTGGTTCGACGCCCACAACCCGCTCGGCATTCGCGACGCGATCATCGCCCATGCCCGCGAGATTCTCGCCACGGGCACCCGCATGCTGACGCTCGGCGGCGACCACTACATCACCTACCCGCTGCTGGTCGCGCACGCTGAAAAATACGGCAAGCCGTTGAGCCTGATCCACTTCGACGCGCATTGCGACACGTGGCCGGACGACAACCCCGATTCGCTGAATCACGGCACGATGTTCTACAGGGCGATCCGTGAAGGGCTGATCGATCCCGCGCGCTCGGTGCAGATCGGCATTCGCACCTGGAACGACGACTTCATGGGCGTGCGCATTCTCGACGCGCCGTGGGTCCACCGCAACGGCACACAGGCGACCATCGACGAAGTGCTGTCGATCGTCGGCGATGCGCCCACCTACCTCACCTTCGACATCGACTGTCTCGATCCGGCCTTCGCACCCGGCACGGGCACGCCGGTGGCGGGCGGCCTGAGCTCGGCGCAGGCGCTGGAAATCGTTCGCGCGCTGGGCGCCGTGAATCTGGTCGGCGCGGACGTGGTGGAGGTGTCGCCACCCTACGACCACAGCGACGTCACCGCGCTCGCCGCGGCCCACCTTGCCGCCGATATGTTGTGCCTGATGCGCAATCAGAAGCTGCAACGCCATCAGCGTATGTAAGGCCGCGACCGCTCTGTTGAATCCTCTCTGGACGACCATCATGCCCCACACCTTCATGAAGCCGAGGCCGACCGCGCCGCTGCTGGCAGCGCTGTTGTTCTGCGCGTTCGGCACCGCCGCGCACGCCGACGAAAAGCAGCTCAATCTGTACAACTGGGCCGACTACATCGCGAAAGACACCGTGCCGAACTTCGAGAAAGAGTCCGGCATTCATGTGCAATACGATGTCTACGACGGCGACGAAACCTTGCAGGCGAAACTGCTGACGGGTTCTACGGGCTACGACGTTGTGGTGCCGACCTCGAACTTTCTCGCCCAGCAGATCCAGGCCGGCATCTACCAGAAACTCGACAAATCGAAACTGCCGAACCTGGTGAACCTCGACCACAGTCTGCTCAAGCTGGTCGCCGATGCGGACCCCGGCAACCAGTACGCGGTGCCGTGGGCGTGGGGCACCACGGGGCTCGGCTACAACGTCACGCGGGTCAAAAAGATTCTTGGCAACGATGCGCCGCTCGATAACTGGGACATCCTCTTCAAGCCCGAATATCTGAGCAAGCTGAAGAGTTGCGGCGTATCCATACTCGATGCGCCGACCGATGTGTTCGCGGTCACACTGCACTATCTCGGGCGCGATCCGAACAGCGTGAATCCGGCCGACTACCAGGCCGCGTACGACGCGCTAAAGAAGATCCGCCCGTACATCACGCAGTTCAACGCGACGAGTTATATCAACGATCTTGCGGGCGATGACATCTGTTTCGCGTTGAGCTGGTCGGGTGACGTGTCGATGGCGAGCCATCGCGCGCGCGATGCCAACAAGAGTTACGAGGTCAAATACTTCATCCCTCAAGGCGGCGCGCCGGTCTGGTTCGACATGATGGCGATCCCGAAAGATGCGCCGCATCCGGAGGCGGCGCTCGACTGGATCAACTACATCGAGCGCCCCGAGGTTCATGCCGGGATCACCAATGCGGTGTTCTATCCGAATGCGGACGCCGCCGCGCGCAAATTCGTGCGGCCGGAAATTCTCAACGATCCGACCGTGTACCCGCCTGAGTCCGTGTTGAAAACGCTGTTTCTGCTCAAGCCCTTGCCCGCTCAGATCAAACGTCTGGAGGGCAGGTTGTGGGCGCAGTTGAAAACAGGGGGATAACGAATCGGCGGTGTACGGATCAGCCGCCTTTCGCGTACAACGTCGACTCCGCGAATCCTTCAGCCGCCAGCACCTGTCCCACCAGGATCAGCGCAGTCCGCTCTATGTTGGTGGACTGCACTTTGCCGACGATATCGTCGAGCGTGCCGGTGATCTTTTCTTCATCCGGCCAGCTCGCACGATAGATCACCGCGATCGGACACGCGCCGCCGTAATGCGGCCGTAGTTCATCGACGATGCGGGCAAGATGGCGCACGCCGAGGTGAATCGCCATCGTCGCGCGATGTCTCGCGAGGTCGGCGAGTTGTTCGCCGTCCGGCATCGTCGTTTTGCTTGCAAAGCGCGTGAGGATCAGCGTCTGCGAAATATTGGGCAAGGTGAGTTCGCAGCCGAGGGTCGCCGCGCATGCCGCGGTTGCCGTCACGCCCGGTACGATCTCGTAGCGAATGTCGAGTTCGCGAAGTCTGCGGATCTGCTCGCCGATCGCGCCATACAAGGACGGGTCGCCGGAATGCACGCGTGCCACGTCCTGGCCTTTGTCGTGTGCGGCCTTGAGTAAGGCGACGATCTGATCGAGGTCGAGCTCGGCGGTATTGACGACTTGCTCCGCGCTATGCCCCTCTAACACAGCGGCCGGCACCAGGGAGCCGGCGTACAGGATCACCGGGCAGCCACGCACGAGGCGCTGCCCTTTCACCGTGATCAGTTCCGGGTCGCCGGGACCCGCGCCGATAAAAAACACCGTCATTCACTACTCCATGATTCGTTTGGCCGGCATGACATGCATGCGCCATTTAACCTATGACTTGCAATGCTTCCAGCAAGTCGGCCACGCTTGCAAAATCGCGATCGACTGCGGGCAATGCAGGGCGCCGCAGCATGACGACCGGCAAGCCGCGTTCGCGCGCGACTTCGAGTTTCGCTTCCGTGGCGCTGCCACCGCTGTTTTTGCTGACGACGACATCGAATGCTTCCGCGCTGAACAGCGCTCGCTCCCCTTCGAGCGTAAACGGCCCGCGTGTCGCCAGAATCCGCGCACGTGGATTGGCTTCGTGTGCGTCGAGGCAGCGTATTGTCCAGAACTGCTGCGGCGGGATTTCGTCGAGATGCGCGAGCGGTTCGCGTCCGAGCGTGAACAGTGGCCGCTTGAATGAAGAAAGCGCGGCCGTAAGTTCGGTCCAATCGTCGACCATGCGCCAGTCGTCGCCAGCTTGCGGCTGCCAGCCCTCGCGGCGCAGCGCCCAGCACGGTACCTGCACGGCGCCGCTCGCTTTCGCGGCATTGGCGCTGATCTGCGCGGCGTACGGATGTGTCGCGTCGATCACGAGGCTAATGCGTCTGTCCTCGATATAACGCGCCAACCCTTCGCTGCCACCGAAGCCGCCCACGCGCACCTCGCATGACAGATCGTCCGGCACCTTGCCAAGGCCCGCGAGACTGTACACATGCTCAGGGCCGAGCTGTCTGGCGATCCGCAAAGCGTCGCCGGTGCCGCCGAGCAGCAGGACCCGCATTATTGCGCGGCTCCGATCAGATTGCCCTGGCGATCGATCGCAAACATTTCGACCGCGACCTGCGGCGGCACGATAGCGCGCGCGACGGCCAGCGCGTGACGGCAGACGATATCGCCGAGTGGTACCTGCCGCGCGTGAGCCAACGCGACCGCCTGCTGACTCGTATTGGCGGCGAGGATCGCCGCCTGCAACGCGTCGTCGGCGCCATACTCCGCAGCCCAGGTCGCAAGCCGTTCCAGATCGATGCTCGAATTGCGGCTATGCAGATCGAGATGCCCGGCCGCCAGTTTGCTGAGTTTGCCGAAGCCGCCGCACACGCTCAAGCGCTCGACCGGCGCACGCTTCATATGCTTGAGCACCGCGCCGACGAAGTCGCCCATTTCGATCAGCGCGATGTCCGGCAGACCGTAATGCGCGCGCATCGCGTCTTCGCTTGCGTTGCCGGTGCAGGCCGCGAGATGCAGGTAACCGTTCGCCCGCGCGACGTCGATGCCCTGATGAATCGATGCGATATAGGCCGAGCACGAGAACGGCCGGACGATGCCGGTAGTGCCGAGAATCGACAAGCCGCCGAGAATGCCGAGGCGCGGGTTCATCGTTTTCAGTGCAAGTGCTTCGCCGCCTTCGACGCCGATCGTCACTTCGAAGCCGCCGCCGTACCCATGTTCCGCCGCGAGCTCGGTCAGATGCTCGGTCATCATCTTGCGCGGGACCGGATTGATCGCTGGTTCGCCGACGGGCAGCGTGAGGCCGGCGCGCGTCACGGTGCCAACGCCTGGCCCTGCGCGGAAGATCACACCCGGTTCGGCAAGCAGTCGCACGCGGGCGAATACGATCGCGCCGTGTGTCACGTCGGGGTCGTCGCCAGCGTCTTTCACCGTGCCCGCTTCCGCGCCGTCGGCGGTCAGGCGGCAGAACACCAGCGGCATCGGCACATGCTGGCCCTTCGGCAACACGATCTCCGCGACCTCGCTGACGATACCCGCGAGCAACAGACGCGCGGCCGCGAGCGACGTCGCGGTGGCGCAACTGCCGGTCGTGTAGCCGCTACGCAGCGGCGCGGGTTGTTCGGGCGTCTCTTCGCGCATTACGGGTGGGGTGGTGAGTCTGCGGGGGTGGCTGAGGTGCCGGATGTGCAAATGGCGGCATTGATGCCACTAGCGGCGTTCGTGCTGCTCGTATTGCTCGTGCTGTTCGCGCCGCTCGCACGGAACGTGCCGTCGGCGCCGTCAGCCAGCTTCGTGACCTCCAGCAGCGTGATCGGCAGCGCCTGGCGCCACGTATCGAAGCCGCCAAGCGGCTGTGCGTCGGCCAGCGCAATGCGGGTCAACGTGCCACCGTGTTGCTCACGCCACGCTGCCAGCGCGGCCTCGCCTTGCAAGGTCACGGCATTGGCAACCAGACGTCCGCCGTCGCGCAGACGCGCCCAGCACGCGTCGAGCACGCCCGGCACCGTCACGCCACCGCCGATGAACACGGCATCCGGCACAGCCAATCCTTCCAGCGCATCAGGCGCGCGGCCAGCCACCAGTTGCAGACCCGGCACGCCCAACGCATCGCGATTGTGCTCGATGAACCGCTGCCGCTCCGCGTGCCCTTCGATCGCAATCGCGCGGCAGGTCGGGTGCGCGCGCATCCATTCGATGCCGATCGAGCCGCTGCCCGCGCCCACGTCCCATAGCAATTCGCCGGGCGTCGGCGCGAGGCGTGCCAGCGTGATCGCGCGGACGTCGCGCTTGGTCAACTGACCGTCGTGGCGAAAGGCGTCGTCGGGCAAGCCGACGGTCAGCGGCAAACGCGGGGCGCCTTCCGTTGCACGGCATTCAAGCGCGATCAGGTTCAACGCTGCCACTTCGCCCGCAGACCACTGGTCCGCACGGCCATCGATACACCGCTCCAGATCGCCGCCCAAATGTTCCAGCACGGTCATCCGGGTCGCGCCGAAACCGCGCGCATTCAGCAGTTCGGCCAGCGCGGCGGGCGTGCGCCCATCGGCACTCAGCACGAAGACGCGCGCGCCGTCGTGCAGATGAGCATTCAGCGTCGGCAATGGCCTTCCCACCAGCGAAACCGTGGCGACGTCCTGCAACGGCCAGCCAAGCCGCGCGGCCGCCAGCGACAACGACGACGGCGCCGGCAATACCCGCAACTCGCCTGCCGGCAACTGCCGCGCGAGGGTCGCGCCGACGCCGAACAGCATCGGATCCCCACTCGCCAGCACACACACCGACCCCGTACGCTCGGCCAGCAAAGGCGCGAGATCGAACGGCCTGGGCCATGCCTCACGGCGCGCGGCGAGGCGTGCGGGCAGCATCGCCAGATGACGTTCGCCGCCATAAACCACCGACGCTTCCAGCAAAGCACGCCGCGCGGGCCTCCCCAAGCCGGCGAAGCCGTCATCGCCTATGCCCACCACGGTCAGCCACGCCGGCATGCATCCATCCTCATTCTGTATCTTCAAATAATGCGCTGTGCCACGCCGATCAAAGCGTCCAGCCTCGTTGTGCTGTTCGAAAAAAGGCATAATACAGCCGCCGGTGCCCTTCGGGGCCGAAGAGGGAACACAGTGTTGCTGTGGCTGCCCCCGCAACTGTATGCAGCGAGTCCGCCTGCGCTCCGCGCCACTGGTTCGACCGGGAAGGCCGCGGCGGACCATGACCTGCCAGCCAGGAGACCTGCCGGCCAGACTGTTCGTGCCAGCCTACATCGGGCGGGGTGTACCGATGCCGCAGCAATCGCCGCTTTGCGGCTTGCTCGGGCCGTCGCGCGACGCTAAACCCGGTGTCCGTCTTGAATCAAGCTTCGCCCTCCACTGCTTTGCCCGATGCGGCCCTCGCGCTGCGGCCCTCGGCGTGCCCGGGGCTGCTGCGCATCGTCGCGGCGCGCGATGGGGGGATTTGCCGGATCAAATTGCCCGGCGGTGAGTTGAGCGCGGCGCAGGCCGCGGTGATCGCCGACGTCAGCGAGCGGCATGCGGCCGGTGTGGTCGAGCTGACCAATCGCGCGAATCTGCAGGTGCGTGGCGTGCGAAGCGGGCATGAAGCGGCGTTGATCGCGGCGCTGGTCGATGCGGGGCTTGGGCCGATTCGGGCGACCGGTGCGGTGGATGCTGACAGCTTGCTGCTAAAGACCTTGGCAAATACTTCAACCGCATCTCGGTTCGGCGCAGCGGATGCTTCGAATACGCGACCGACGACCGCACGACAAGCTCCTACCGCAATTTCGGCGTCCGCTGCGGACGATGTGCGCAATGTGATGGTGAGCCCAACTGCCGGGCGCGATCCATTTGCGCTGTTCGATACGAGGCCGCTTTGCGTCGAACTGCTCACGTTGCTGCAATCCGAAGCGCGTTTCGCGGCGCTATCGCCCAAATTCGCGCTACTGCTCGATGGTGGTGAGCGTCTTGCCAGACTCGATCATCCACATGATGTCTGGCTCGCGGCGACGCAAGCTGAAGACGGTGTGCGATTTGTGCTTGGATTGGCAGGTTGTCCGCCTGCTGTGGCGAACGCGGACGTTGACGTCAATGCCGATGCCGATGCCGATGCCTTCCCGCATATCGCGCGTACCGGCTCGCATAGCGCCGTTGACCATCCTCATCCGAATTACGCAGGCGCTCTCGCCGCAGTGCTGCCCGCGCAAGTCACAGACCTCGTCCGCGCGCTGCTGCATACGTTCCTCGATCTGGCCGCCCCAGATGCCACGCGCATGCGTCACCTGCTCGCCACGCATCCCGTCGACGCGCTATTGCAGCACGCTCAAACGTACGTCGATTTCCCACTGTCACGCGACACATCGCTTGCAAACTGGCTACGCCCCACGGCCGCCGATACCACGCTGCGACTCGGCGCGCACGCACAGCGAGTCGTGGGAATGCTGCACGTAGGCGGCCAACCGCCGCTCGGACGCCTCGACGCCACGACCTTGCGCGGCCTCGCCACGCTCTCGCAACAGCAAGGCAACGGCACGCTGCGCATCACGCCCTGGCAAAGCGTGTTACTACCGGATATCGCAGCCGATGCCGCACCCACCGTGCTCGCTGAAATGAACGCGCTAGGCCTCGCATGCGATCCAGCGCAGCCTATGACACGTCTGATCGCCTGCGCCGGTTCCACAGGCTGTGCAAAAAGCCTCGCCGACACCAAAGCCGATGCGTTACGGCTAGCAGATCGCTTACCCGACGGCGTCGACGTCCATCTGAGCGGCTGTCCGCGCTCATGCGCTGCCGCACATTGCGCGCCGTACACGCTGCTGGCTGCGGCGCCCGGCATCTACGACCTTTATCGACGCGACGGCCAGCCGGGTTTCGGCTCGCGCGTCGCGCACCAACTTACGATCGAACAAGCCGCCGACATGCTCGCCCCATTGGCATACCCGGCCCGGAGCCCCTCAGATGCTTGATTACATTCGCGACGGTCAGGAGATCTATCGCCAATCCTTCGCGACGATACGTGCGGAGGCCGACTTGTCGCGCATCCCTGCCGACCTCGAGAAACTCGCGGTGCGCGTGATCCATGCCTGCGGCATGGTCGACGTCGTTGAAGATCTTCAGTTTTCCGAAGGCGCAGGCACCGCGGGCCGTACGGCACTGGCGCAAGGCGCGCCGATTCTGTGCGATGCCGGCATGGTGGCGCAAGGCATCACGCGCGCACGCCTGCCCGCGAACAACGACGTGATTTGCACGCTGACGCATCAGGACGTGCCCGCACTCGCACGCGAACTCGGCAATACGCGCTCGGCGGCTGCGCTCGAATTGTGGCGGGCCCGGCTGGCCGGCAGCGTCGTCGTGATCGGCAATGCGCCGACCGCCCTCTTTCACTTGCTCGACATGCTCGATGCCGGCGCAGCAAAACCCGCACTGATCCTAGGTTTTCCGGTCGGTTTTGTCGGCGCGGCCGAATCGAAAGCGATGCTTGCCGAAGACAGTCGCGGCGTGCCCTACGTCGTGGTTCACGGTCGACGCGGCGGCAGCGCGATGGCCGCCGCTGCCGTGAACGCACTGGCGACGGAGGTCGAGTAAATGACGGTGCAAGGACGTTTATTCGGACTGGGCGTGGGCCCCGGCGACCCTGAGCTCATCACACTGAAAGCGCTGCGCTTGCTGAAAGCGGCACCCGTGGTCGCGTATTTCGTCGCAAAGGGTAAGAAGGGCAACGCCTTCAGCATCATCGAGGCGCATCTGCATGACGCTCAACAGCATCTGCCGCTCGTTTATCCCGTCACGACCGAAGCGCTCGAACCGCCGCTTTCGTATGAAGTGATCATCGCCGACTTCTATGACACCGCGGCGGAGGTCGTCGCCGGCCATCTCGACGCGGGCCGCGACGTAGCGGTGATTTGCGAGGGCGATCCGTTTTTCTACGGCTCGTACATGTATTTGCACGACCGCCTCGCGGCGCGTTTCGAAGCCGAAGTCGTGCCCGGCGTGTGCTCGATGCTCGGCGGTGCAGCGGTACTCGGCTCGCCGCTGGTGTATCGCAATCAGAGTTTGTCGGTGCTCTCCGGCGTGTTGCCTGAAGACGAACTGCGGCGGCGTCTCGCCGATGCCGACGCTGCCGTCATCATGAAACTCGGCCGCAATTTCGATAAGGTGCGGCGCGTGCTCGGCGAACTGGGACTCGCGCATCGTGCGCTTTATGTCGAACGCGCGACCATGGGCAATCAGCGCATCGTGCCGCTTGACGAAGTCGACCCGATGGCCTCGCCGTATTTTTCGCTGCTCGTGGTGCCGGGGGAAAAATGGCAAGGTTGACGCCGCCCGCGATCGTGATTCTCGGTGCGGGCGCGCTGGAGACCGCACGGCGTATCCAGATGTTGTATGCCGGTTGCCAGGTGCATGCCTTGCAGGGCCGAGTCGAGGCTGACGTCTCATACACGGAACTCCGCACGCATCTGTGTGATCTGTATGCGCGCGGTACGCCGATCATCGCGTTGTGCGCCGCCGGGATCGTGATTCGTTGCGTCGCGCCCTTGTTGTCGAATAAGGGCGTCGAGCCGCCGGTGCTGGCCGTTGCAGAAGATGGGAGTGCGGTCGTGCCCTTGCTCGGTGGACTTGCGGGAGTCAACGTGATGGCTCGCGAGATTGCGGCTGCGTTGAACGTGTCGCCTGCGATTACAACGAGTGGCGAACTGCGCTTTGGAACGTGTGTGCTCAATCCGCCTGAGGGCTATGCGCTTGCCGATATAGCGCAAGGCAAGCGCTTCGTGTCTGATCTGCTGGCGGGTGAAAGCACGCGCATCGAGGGTGAAGCGCCGTGGCTCGATGACGCGCAATTGCCTCGCTCTGAATCCGCACGTCTCGCGATCCGCGTGACGCCACGTGCGTGGGATGGGCGGGATGATGAGTTGGTGATTCATCCGCGGAGTGTGGTGGCGGCAGTGACCGTGCCGAGTGCCGCTGCGCATTCCAATACGGATACGGACCTCGGCGCAAATTCCGGTGCTGATTCGCAGACGGCTTCCGGCGCTCGAATCGCCGCGCTGGTACAAGAGGCATTGGACGCGCACGGTCTTGCACCACTCTCGCTCGCGGCATTGCTGGTTCCTTCCGAACACATGGCAAACCCGGCGCTCGCCGATGCCGCGGCGAGCCTGAACGTGCCGCTGCGTTTTGCCCAGGCGGGCCCGGAGGACGGCGAGCCGCCGAGCAATTTGCTGCATGCCGCGCTGCGCGTGCCTTATCAAACCTTGCATGACGACGCGGACGCAGGGGTTGCACTCGCGTTGGCCGCGTTGGCAATCGACCCGGACACGATTGGCCGTACGCGCGGCCGCTTGACCGTGATCGGCCTCGGCCCCGGCAGCGCCGATCTGATGGTGCCCGCCGCACGAACGGCGCTGAACGAAGCCACCGATATTCTCGGCTACGAAACCTACGTGAAAATGGCCGGCCCCTTGCGTGCCGACCAACGCGTACACGGCACGGACAATCGCGAAGAGATGCAGCGGGCGCGCCATGCGTTCGAACTCGCGAGCACTGGACGGTCAGTGGTGATGGTGTCGTCGGGCGATCCCGGCGTGTTTGCGATGGCGGCAGCGGTGCTTGAAGCGCTCGAAGAAGGCGCTTCGACGAACGCTGACTGGCGCTCGGTCCAACTCGCCATCGTGCCGGGAGTGTCCGCTGCCATGGCAACTGCGGCGCAAGCCGGCGCGCCGTTAGGCCATGACTTCTGCATGCTGTCGTTATCCGACAATCTGAAACCGTGGACCATCATCGAAAAGCGCCTTCGGCATGCGGCCGAAGCGGATCTGGTGATGGCGTTCTACAACCCGATCTCTCGCGCACGGCCGTGGCAATTGGATAAAGCGCTGGACATCGTGCGGGACTATCGCGCTGCCGCGACGAAAGTCGTGCTCGGCCGCGATATCGGTAGACCCGGCAGCACACTACGCACGATCACGCTCGGTGAACTGCGCTCGTCCGATGTGGATATGCGCACGATGGTGATCGTGGGGTCATCGACGACACGCGCGTTTGCTAACGGTGTCGATGGCGGGGAATGGGTTTACACGCCGCGGTGGTATGAGTGAGCACAGTGGGTTATTTTCGCCCCATCCCCCTCACCATTGCCTCCATTTGCACCCCATCCGCCCGCGCGATGCCCTATGCCGCCACCTTCAAATCCTCAATCGCCCGCTGCCTGACGCCCAGATCATCCCAAAGCTCCGGATGGCACGTGAATACCAGAATCTGATGCCGCGTAGCCGCATCGATCAACGCCCGCTTGATCGCATCGCGCCGGGTGGCATCGGTATGCACGGCTGCGTCGTCGAGCATTAGCAAGGTGGGACGGCCTGACGCCTTCAAAAGATCCGCATACGCCAGCCGCGTCAGAATGCCGAGTTGCTCCCGCGTCCCGAAGCTCAACGCATCGAGCGTGTCCGCGCGGCCATAACGGTCCAGCGTCGCCGGACTCAGATCGTCGCTGAGCGCAATCGTCGACTGCGGGAAAATCCGCTTCAGATAGTGCCCGAGCCGCTCGGTCAACGGCGCGCGCAGTTGCGCCACCGCCGCATCACGTTCGTCGACAAGCACTTCGTCGAGCAGACTCAAAGCGCTCGCTCGCAAGCTGAGTTCTTCCTTACGGCGCGTGGCCTGTTCGACTGAAGCATTTACTGTAGCGAGACGCTCCCCGAGCCCAGACGCGCCAACCGTCTCGAGCTGACTGCGCAACTGCGCGATCCGCAGTTGCCGTTCGTGCTGCTCGTTGCGCGCAAGTTCTGCCGACGCCCGATAGCGCTTCGCTTCAGCCGCCGGATCGTCGAGACGCGCAGCTTCCAACTCACGCTCACGTCCTTCAAGCTGTTTCTTCAGCGCCTCGACCTGCACACGCTGCTCGACGATTTTCGTCTGCCACAGCGAGCGGTTGCGGCAGAACGCCTCGTCGCCCAGTTGCGCCTCCTTACGCTGGAGTTGCGCGGCGAGCGATTCCGTCGTGGCCGTAGCGGTCGACCGCTTTTCCGCCGCTTGCGCCAATACTTTTCGGGCGGCGTCCAGCGCATCACGTGCGATGTCGGCGTTGCGGCGAGCCTCGTCGAGCGGTGGCGCGCCGGAGACATCGGGCAAGGCCGCAAGCCGTCCGTTAGCCGACTGCAATCGCGCATCCGCCGAAGCCAACGCAGCCCGCAGCGCGTCGATACCCTGCGGCGCATGCACCTCAAGAATCTTCGCCTGGCTTTTCTGCTGCGCGACCAGCGTCTTCCACTGCTCGTGCCTGGCCTCGGCCTCACCCAGCGACGCCACGCCCAGCGTCTGCAACAATTGCGCATGCTGGGCTTCGAGCGACGCCAACTCGGATAACCGCGCAGACAGATCGGAGACGCCCGGAATCACCCGCAACTCACCGAGTTCGCCAAGACCGATCAGTTTTTCCTCGTCGAGCCGCAGCACGCCCTCGCCGTTTACCTCTGCATCGCCGACGGTGATCGCGCCATTCAACCGGTATTCGATGCGCGTCATCGCCGCTTCGGTCCGCGCGCGCAGCACGGTCAATTCCGCATCGAGCGACTGGAGCCGCTTCAATTGCGCCCCGTCGATCTCGAGCGCGGCCGCTGCGCGGGTCGCCTCCAGCACGGCCTCGTTCGCCTTGCCGGCGGCTGCGATCGAGGCTTCGAGCCGCTCGCTCTCGGTGCGGTGCAGAGCTATCTGACTGCGCAAATCGCCCGCGGTTACCGCGGCGTTCGCCAGTTCATACGCACGGTTGGCATCGGCGTGCGCCTGTTCAAATTTCGCCACGCTCGCCTGAGCCTGCGCATGTTCGTCCTGAACCGCCGAGACATTGGCCCGTGCGGCGTCGAGTTGCTGCCGCTCGCGTGCAACGGCTGCTTCGAGTTCAGTCGCCGCCTGTTCCTGCTGCAACGAAAGCGCCAACTCTGCGTCCTTCAATTGCAGCGACTGGGAGAGCCCCTGAAGACTGCGTTCGAGTTCGGCCGCGGCGTCGGCGCGCTGTTGCGCCTGCACGGCCTTCTGCTCATGAAGCTCCCAGGGGCGCTTGTGTTGCGCGTCGTCGAAGGCTTCCTGCTGCGTGGCAAGCCGGACGATGTTCTCGTCGAACTGCTGGCGCTGCTGCTCCAGTTCGTCACGCTCTTCGATCAGCGCCGCCAACGCCTGTTCGACCTCGGCCAATGGGCCGGTGGACTTCTGCGTACGCGCCGTGAGCAGTTGCCGGAGCTCGCGCTGCACCGCCGCGATCAGCGCATCCTCACCCGCCGATTCATGACCGCCCGACAGTTGCGACAACGCATCGCGCAGATACTGCGCCGCATGTCCCGTGGAATCGCGCACCTCCTGCGTACCGCCTTGTTGCACCCACAACAAACCGGGGACACCGGCGTTTTCCGCCTTCAGCGGCCCACGCGCGGCCCGCGAAAAACCGAGCAGCGCGGCGAGCTTGTCTTCGGCTTCGTCTTCGCCGAACACCGCTTGACCGATCTTCAATTCGCAGCGCTGCCGGGTGACGAACTGCTTCGACAGCCTGCAGGCCGTGCCGTCCATGTCGAATGTCACTTCAACCGACGGCTGCCCGCTCGCCTTGCCCCACGGCAGCAGGTCTTTCAGATGCGAAGCCTTGTAGCGCTCGAGAAACACCGCCCGCACGGCTTCGGCGATCGTGCTCTTGCCGGCCTCGTTCGGGCCGGTGAACAGATTGAGTCCGGGCCGCAGATCGTCGATGACGAGCCGTCCGGTGAACTGCTTGAACTCCTGAATCGCGATGCTTTCCAGCTTCATGCGGACCTCGCTTCGCGCGGCAGTTCACGTTGAAAACGCGCCAGAAGCAATAACGCCTCCGCCGCGCGCTTGACCTGTTGCGGGTCAGACTGCGGGTCCTCCTGCAAGCCTCGCAGACGCGCCACCACTTTCGCGAGGTAGCCGCTTTGCGCGCCGAGTTCGGCGAGGTCGTCGGCGGTGGGCAGCACCTGCAGACCACTCAGATCGACGCGTAGTGCACGCACCCGCGCGCGGGTCTCTTCCACCGCGACGTGAATGGCTTCGGCCTCGGCCAGTGCAGTCGAGCCGCTTACGGTCACCCGCAGCACGTCATGACTGCCCAACGTGCTGAGTCGCAGCTTGAGCGAATCGACGTCGGTCGGCACGGAGATCCCCTCTTCCCAGCGATGCCATTGATATTTACCGACCCGCACCGCTTCAACGGACGGCACGGCGCCAGGCTCGGTCAGCGTGACGTCGAGCATGAAGCCCGGATCGTTGGCGCGGAAACGGTCCTGCTCGTGCGTGCCGGCATACCAGGTGCGTTCGTCGACACGCAAATAACCGTGCCAGTCGCCGAGCGCGAGATAGTCCAGACGCGCGCTCGCTGCACGCGTCGGCGCGATCGGGTTCGACGAATCGATGCCCTCCTGCAGAATCCCACTCACGCTGCCGTGCGCGAGTCCGATACGGTAATAGCCGGGCGGCGTCTCCGTCGTGTCGAAGAAACCCGTCGTGTCGTCGTAAGTGATGCGTTGCGTGAGCGGCGCGCAAAGCAACGCGCACTGGCACGCGTCGAGCGTCACCACGCCGGGTTCGAGCACCAGTCGTACGTTCGGTGCGACGCAGTTCAGCCGCTGCGCACGGGTCCACACGCTCTCGACCAATGCGGCATCGTGATTGCCCGGCAGCATGATCCACGGCCCGGAAAACGCTTGCAGCGCGCCGAACAACCGGCGGATCACCGTGTCCGAAACGGTCTGCAGGTCGAATACGTCGCCGGCGACCAGCACGGCGTCAACCTTGCGCGCCGCCGCTTCCTCCGCGATCCGGCGCACTGTCTCGAAGCGCGCTTCCGCGAGGTGCGCGGCTTCGTCCGGCTCGAACTGGCCGAATTGCGTACCTATCTGCCAGTCCGCGGTGTGCAGAAACCTGATCACTGTGCCTCCATTCCGTTCAATTGCATCGTCACTCAATACTCATTCGGCGCTCATGTTACCGCGCCTGCGGGTCAAAGAATGTCCCAAGCCGGCGCCACACGGCCCGAACAGCGGCGCTACACTCGCGTTTCTGGACCAGCACGCCAATCGCACCGCACCATTCCAATCAACTAGAACTCCGCTGCCCTGCTGCCGATGAACAAAGAAACCGAACTGAAGAAGGCCAAGCGCACCCCATTGCTGTTGCTGGCGGCCGCCGCCTGCGTTTTCCTCGTGACCGCCTTCATGCCGCGCGGCCTCTGGGTGGACGGCATCAAAGCGATAGCCGAGGCCGCCATGGTCGGCGCGCTCGCCGACTGGTTCGCCGTCGTCGCACTGTTTCGCCGCGTACCGATCCCGATCGTCTCCGCGCACACAGCGATCATTCCAAAGAACAAGCACAAGATCGCCGATAACCTCGCGGTGTTCGTGCAGGACAAATTTCTGGACGTGCCGTCGCTGGTCGGGCTGATCCAGAAACACGACCCGGCGCAAAGCATCACCGGCTGGCTGACGAAACCGGCCAATACCGCGCGCCTGGGCGACTACGTGGTCAAACTGACAAGCGGCATTCTCGAACTGACCGACGACGTTCGTATCCAGGTCTTCATCAAGGACGCCTTGCGCGACGTGCTCGCCAAAGTCGATCTGTCGCAATCCATGGGCTCGATTCTCGACACGCTCACCAAGGATGGCCGTCATCAGGAATTGCTCGACGCCGGCATCGAGCAGGTCGTGACGCTGTTGCGCGAACCGCAGGCGCGCGAGTTTATCGCTGAGCGCATCGTCGAATGGGTGAAGAGCGAATATCCGACGATGGAGATGATCCTGCCGTCGGCATGGCTCGGCGAAAAAGGCGCCGAAACGATCGCCAATGTGGTGAACCGGATGCTCGAGCAGATCAGCGAGAACCCCACTCATCAGCTGCGCCAGAAATTCGACGACGCGGTGCAGAAGCTGATCGTCAAACTCAAGACCGATCCGGCATTCCTGCAGAAAGGCGAGGAACTGAAGCGTTATCTGGTGGAAGGCGAAGCACTCAGCACGTATGTGAAGGACATGTGGGGCGAATTGCGCGCATGGCTCAAACGCGATCTGCAAAGCAACGATTCGGCCCTGCACGCCCGGGTGATGGCAATGGGCCAGTGGGTGGGCCGCGAGCTGGCGCATGACCCCGCGCTGCGTCAGTCGCTGAACGACCACCTGGAAGAAGCGGCGCGCGCCATGGCGCCGGATTTTGCCCAGTTCCTCACGCGCCACATCAGCGATACAGTGAAGAACTGGGACGCACACGACATGTCACGGCAAATCGAGCTGAACATCGGCAAGGATTTGCAGTACATCCGCATCAACGGGACGATTGTGGGCGGCTTTATCGGCTTGCTGCTGTATGCGAGCTCACAGCTATTCGAGCTGTTGCGTTTGCACATGGGCTAAGGGATGCGGCCGCCGCACGCCAAAGCGCCTACAATCCGGGCATATGAATTGCTCGGGCGCTTTAACTGACCGCCGCCGTTCCATCCGCGCGAACCCTCAGCAAAAGCGACAGCGCCACAACATCGAGAAGTGTGTTCATGAAAATATCGTTACCGCCGCCTGGGCGGCCGAACCGCGTATACCCGCCGGGCACGCCCAGTCTGCATGGTTTGGCCTCGGTCATCACCGGCGTCGTGGTGGTCAGCGCACTGTACTTCGGCCGCGAGGTGTTGATTCCGATCACCCTCTCCGTGCTGCTCAGCTTTCTGCTAGCACCGCTGGTGCAGGCGCTGCGGCGCTTGCACATGGGCCAATTGCCATCGATCTTTATCGCGGTGCTGTTCGCCCTCGCCACCTTGCTGGCCGTCGGCGGGCTGATCGGCGCGCAACTGGTGCAACTGGCGGGCGATCTGCCGCAGTATCAGGCGGCGATCGAGCAAAAGATCGAGACGGTGCAGGAGAAAACCGTCGGCCGGGCCGATTCGCTGATGAGCCGCGCCGCCGCCACGCTGCAACGCGTCGCGCCGACCAAGCCGAGCCCGCCGCGCCTCACCGGACGCGCGGCGCGCAACGCACCCGCTGTGCCGACGCCCGTCGAAGTACACGAGCCGTCGCTCACGCCGATGCAACTCGCTCAACGCGCACTATCACCGGCAATTGCGCCGATCGAGACCACCTTTATCGTACTGGTCGTCACGATCTTCATCTTGTTGCAACGCGAAGACCTGCGCGACCGTTTGATCAGTCTTTTCGGCTCGCGCGATCTGCACCGCACCACCACCGCGATCAACGACGCCGCCGGGCGGCTCAGCCGCTATTTCGTCGCGCAACTGGGCGTGAATCTCAGCGCGGGCGGGATCATCGCCATTGGGCTCGCGATCATCGGCGTGCCGGGCGCGCTGCTGTTCGGCGTGATTGCTGCGTTGCTGCGCTTCGTGCCGTATATCGGCATCTGGATCGCCGCGATTCTTGCCGTGTTTCTCGCGGCCGCCATCCAGCCTCAATGGACGATGGCGGTCTATACGCTGATCCTGTTCATCGTCGTCGATGTGGTGGCCGGACAGATTGCCGAGCCGCTGCTGTACGGTCATCGCTCGGGGCTGTCGCCGCTGGCCGTGGTCGTGGCGGCGATTTTCTGGAGCTGGCTGTGGGGGCCGATCGGCCTCGTGCTGTCCACGCCGCTCACGCTGTGCGTCGTCACGCTGGGCCGCTACGCGGATCGTTTGAACTTTCTCACGGTGCTGCTGGGCGACCAGCCTGCTCTCACGCCTGCGCAGAACTTCTATCAACGGCTTCTGGCGGACGATCCGCACGAAGCCATCGTGCAGGCCGAGCGGTTGCTGCGCGAGATGTCGCTGATCGATTACTACGACAACGTCGCGCTGGAAGGCCTCAAGCTTGCGCGCAACGATGCGATGCGTGGGGTGTTGATGCCTGAGCAACTGGCGCGAATCAATGACGCACTGGTCGATATCGTCGAAAACCTGGAAATTGCCGACGGACTGCCGGATCGTCTGTCGCGCACGGAACCGGCCGACTCCGCTGGCGCAATGTCAGCATCGGCGACGGCCGATCTTTCGGATCGGCACGACAGCCACAATTCGGCCCATCCGCCGATGCACCATGAAACCGACAGGGCGTCGGTCCTGTGCGTGCCTGGACGCGGCGCGTTCGATGAGGTCACCGCGGCGATCGCCGTGCAATTGCTCGGCCGTCAGGGTCTCGCGCCGATGATCGCCACGCACTCGGGCTATCGCAGCGCGCATGCCGACGAACCGAGCTTCAAGGACGCGCCGATCATCTGCATCATCTCGCTCGACGCGCCGGAGTCACCGCCGTATCTGCGCAACATGCTGCGGCGCACGCGGGAATGGCGGCCGCGGGCGACCTTGGTTGTGGGCGTGGGTGGCGCACCGGAAGCCGGTCCGGAGATGGGTGCAACCGGCGCTTCGCACGCGGCGCCGACGTTCCGCGCGATGATCGAGGAATGCCGGATGGGAGCGAGCGTACAGCACTCGCGCCAGGCTTCGCATCTGGCCGGAGCGGACTAGGCGAGTCCGCGCGGTCTGCATTGCGCGATTCAGAAAGGCCGCAGGGTGCGTAAGCGCCCTGCGGCCTTTCTATCGCCGGAACGCCCAGTCCTTGTACCCAAAATGAGGACAGCCAGCCACCACCCCTCCTTCATACTTCACCTATCGATTCGCACCGCCTCCAGAGCGCACTCAAGCCGCGGCGGGCAATCCATCGGCAACGAAGATCCAGGAGACCCGCATGAGCCGCAGTTTCAAACCCTATCCGTTCACGCCGCGTCACTATGCGGGCGTGGTGCCGCCGCTGGTCGACGGATGCGACCCTGTGCGGCGCCCCGTAGCGATTGTCGGGGGCGGTCCGGTAGGCATGACGCTGGCGCTTGCGCTGGCTCGCCAAGGCGTACGCTCGGTGTTGATCGAAGCCGACGACGGCGTCTGCACCGGCAGCCGCGCAATCTGCATTTCACGCCGCAGCCTGGAGATTTTCAAACGCCTTGGCGCAGTGCACGGTTTTCTGCAAAAGGGCTTGCCATGGACCGGCGGCCGCAGCTTCTATCGCGATGCCGAAGTGTTCCGCTTCGCCATGCATCAGGACGACGAGCAATCGCTGCCGCCGATGATCAACATCGCGCAATACCAGATCGAGCAGTTGCTGCTCGACGAAGTGGAACACCATACCGATCTGATCGAAATCCGCTGGCAAACCCGCGTGACCGGTATCGAACAACATACCGGCAACGGCGCCACGCTCGACCTCAGCACCGGCGACACCGCGTGGAAAATGCGTGCAGATTGGGTCGTCGCGTGCGACGGCGGCCGCAGCACGATTCGCGAGGCACTCGGCCTCAAGCTCACCGGCACCACGTACGAAGGCCGCTACGTGATCGTCGATATCGAACTGGAGAGCGAGCGCGCCACCGAGCGTCTCGCCTATTTCGATCCGCCTTCCAATCCCGGCTCGACGGTGCTGGTGCACAAGCAGCCCGACAACGTCTGGCGCATCGACTACCAGCTTCGCGACGATGAAGATCCCGAGGCCGCGATCAAGCCTGAAAACGTCATGCCACGCGTGCAGAGCGTGCTCGACTCGATGGGCGAAACGGGCGAATGGTCGCCGATCTGGATTACGGTCTACAAGGCCAACGCGCTGACGCTCGAACGCTACCGGCACGGCTCGGTGCTGTTCGCGGGCGATGCCGCGCATCTCGTGCCGATTTTCGGCGTGCGTGGCGCGAATTCCGGCATCGACGACGCCGACAATCTCGGCTGGAAACTCGGTTGCGTCGTCAACGGCATTGCATCGGACCGCCTGCTCGACAGCTACAGCGACGAGCGCCTGTTTGCGGCGCGTGAAAACCTGAGCTACGGGATGAAGAGCACGGAATTCATGGCGCCGCCCTCGTTCGCGTTCGACCTGATGCGCCAGGCAGTCCTGGGACTTGCCGCGCATCATCCGGCCGTGCGGCCACTGATCAATCCGCGGCAGACGCATGCGATTGCGTATGCCGAGTCGCCGCTCAATCGGGTCGCCGCCATTGCATCAGGCGCGTTCGCCAGGGGTCCAGCGCCGGGCACGGTCCTGCCGGAGTGCCGACTTCAACGCATGTGCGACGGCGTAGCAGTCGATCTCCATCTCACCGATCTGCTCGGGCCATGCTTCACCGCACTTCGCTTCGGCGCGGACATGGCGCAAGACGAAGCATGGCAGCAATTGCATCATGCACTCGGCGAACATAGCATTCCGTTCAAAGCGATCACGCTGGTCACAGGCGACGCACCGCGCGCCACCGTCCCGCACGTGGTCGATCCGGCGGGACACTTGCATGAGATGCTCGATGCCACGCCGGGCACCGTCTATCTGATCAGGCCGGACGGTCATGTGCTCGCCCGCTGGCGCAACGGCAACGCGACGAACGTGCAAAGCGCCGTGACGGCCAGTCTGACGAATTGACGCAAGAGGAACCCACACCATGACCGATAGCGAACTCGACCTCGTCTACACGACGCTCTGCAAGACACTGACCGCTGAAGGCGAAGCGCAAGCACCCTTATATCTGGCCCGTCTTGCGCTGCTGTGCATGACGGAACTCGGCGATACGCAGCGAGCGCTGTCGTTGATCGAAGCGGCGAAGCTGCCGGCCTCTTCCGCAGTGGCTGCGTGATGCGGAAAGCCCGTTACATAAGACGCGAAACATAAGACGAAAAAAAACCGCCCCGTTGATCATGCGGGGCGGCTTCTTGTCGGAAGTCGGAACAACATTCACTGCCGGGGATACAACCCCAACGTACTCGCATGCAGGCGCGCGAGGCCGAGCAACGCGTCCGTGTAAGGTGTCGGCACGTCGGTAAGCTGCCCCAGTTCACGCACCGCAGCCACCAGCGCGTCGAGTTCGACCGCCTTGCCGGCTTGTACATCCTGCAGCATCGAGGTTTTCATCGCGCCGAGTTTGAGCGTGACCTCGTGACGATCCGCCGGCGCCTGTTCGATCGGAATACCGAAACGCGCGCCGATCTCCTTCGCTTCCAGCATGATGCTCGTGACGAAGTTGCGCACCAGTTCGTCGCTGAGAATCCGGTCGGTGGTCGCGCCGGTGATGGCGCTGATCGGATTCATGGTCATGTTGCCCCACAGCTTGTACCAGACGTCGCGCTGAATCTGCTCCGACATCGACGCGTTGAAGCCCGCCGCGGCCAGCGTGGCGGTGAGCGTTTTGACGCGTTCGCTCGTTCGCCCCCACGCCTCGCCGACGATCAGCCCATTGCCCTGGTGATGCCTGATGACGCCCGGCGACTCGATCAGACAGCTCGCATGCACCACACAGCCCACTGTCTGCGCGGTCGGAATCGCGGCGGCGATCGCGCCGTCAGGATCGATCGACTTTAACCGTTTGCCGGCGAAATCACGGCCGAGCCCGTCGCAGAACCACCATGGCACACCGTTCATTGCCGTCAGCACAATCGTCTGCGGGCTCAGCAACGGCGCGATATGCGCGGCCACCGACGCCATCGCCGGCCCCTTGACCGCCACCACAACGAGGTCCTGCACGCCGAGATCCGCCGGTTGTTCACTCGCCGTCACCTTCACCGCGTGCGTCACGCCGCCTTCGATCAGACGCAAGCCGTGCTGCTGCAACTCACTGAGTGTCGCGCCGCGCGCCACCACGCTCACGTCGTGGCCGGCCTGTGCGAGCTTCACCCCCATCCAACCACCGATCGCGCCGGCACCGTAGATACCTACTTTCATTGCTTCAATCCTTGCTTTAATCGTCGGAGCAATCTTCGCCTCAAGTCTCGCGTTAATCCTTGCGCCGATTCTTGTGTTAATCCTCGCGTTAATCCTTGTAGCTCGTGTCGATGCGATCCACGCGCCGCACCAGCGCATCGAACACGTCCTGTCCCGCACCGTGACGTGGATCGAATTGCAAAGAGTCGCGCGAGCAACGGATCGCCACTTCTTCCGGCACCAGCCGCGCGCGGCCCATCGAGAACGTGGCCATCTGGATTTCGCACGCGCGGTTGAGCGTCCACAGAATAGCGAAAGTCTGCGGCAACGTGTGGCCCCATGCCAGCAGGCCATGATTGCGCAAGATCACCGCTTGCCTGCTGCCGATATGTTCGAGCAGACGCGGCCCTTCCTCCGCATGCACCGTGATGCCTTCGAAGTCGTGATACGCAATGCGGTCATACAACTGCGCGCTATAGAAGTTGGTTTGCTCCAGGCCGTTTTCGAGGCAGGCCACCGCGACGCCGGCCGTGGTGTGCGTGTGCATCACGCAGTGCGCATCGGCCAGGCCTTCGTGAATCGCCGCATGCACGACGAAACCCGCAGGGTTCACCGGATACGGCGAGTTGTCGAGCACGCGTCCTTGTGCGTCGATCTTCACGAGATTGCTCGCCGTCACTTCGCTGTAGTGCAGGCCGAACGGATTGATCAGGAAATGCCGCTCGCCGCCGCTCACGCTCGCCGGCACGCGCAATGTGATGTGGTTATAGATCATCTCGCTCCAGCCGAGCATGTCGAAGATGCGATAGCACGCGGCCAGTTGCACGCGCGCCTGCCATTCGTCGGGGTGCATCCCGGCGGCCTTTTTAGGGCTCGCAGTCGGCATTTCAAGAGTCGTCATCAGGGTCTCCGTTTTTATCGTTCGTTATAGGCAAGCCGTTGCGAGTAATAGCCGTTATGCGCCTGCCACCACCGCCGCGATCGACGACGCCACATAGCCGGCATTGCGCGCATTCAATCCGGCGACGCACATGCGTCCCGAACGCAGTACGTACACGGCGTATTCGCTGCGCAAGCGCTCGACCTGGGCTTCGCTCAATCCCGTGTACGTGAACATGCCGCGCTGCGCGACGTAACGCGCGCGCATCACTTCATCGACGCGGCCTGCTAGGCCTTCGTAGATCGTGCCGCGCATGGCGAGAATCCGTTCGCGCATGGTGGCGAGTTCCGCTTCCCAAGAGGCACGCAAGGACGCGTCGGACAGTACGTTGGCGACGAGGCGCGCACCATGCGTCGGCGGATTGCTGTAGTTGGCGCGCACCGTCGACATCAATTGACCGAGCACGCGAGCCGCTTCTTCCTTGCTCTTGCACACCACGCTCAGCGCACCGCAGCGCTCGCCGTACAGCGAGAAGTTCTTCGAAAACGAATTCGCGGCGATCAAGGGCACGCCCGCATCGGCGAGCAGGCGTACGCAGGCGGCATCCTCCTCAAGGCCTGCGCCGAAACCCTGATACGCCATGTCGACAAACGCAATCAGTTTGCGGCGCTGCAATACCGGCACCAGTTCCGCCCATTGCGCCGGGCTCAGATCGACGCCGGTCGGGTTGTGGCAGCACGCATGCAGCAGCACGATGCTCTGTTCCGGCAAGCGGTCGATCGTGTCGAGCATGTCAGCGAAACGCAAGCCACCGGTGTGTTCGTCGTAATACGGATACGTGTTGACCGTGAGGCCCGCGCCTTCGAACACCACGCGATGGTTTTCCCAGCTTGGATCGCTGATCCAGATCTGCGAGGCCGGGAAATAACGCTTCAGAAAATCCGCGCCGACTTTCAACGCACCCGAACCGCCGATGGTCTGCAAGGTCGCGATCCGACCCGCGGCACGTGCTTCGTGGTCCGCGCCGAACACCAGAGCCTGTGCTGCGTCGCGGTAGAGCGGCAGGCCCGCCATCGGCAGGTAGGAGCGTGGGCCGATCGATTCGAGCAGCGCGGTTTCGGCGCGCCGCACGGCGTCCATCACCGGCAGCTTGCCGGCGTCGTCGAAATAGATGCCGATGCTCAGGTTGACCTTGTTGGGCCGCGGATCGAGTTGAAAATCCTCGTTCAGGCTCAGAATCGGGTCGCCCGGATAGGCGGGAATATGGTCGAACATGGCAATTCCTTGAGTGGAGCCCTGCATGTGGCTGGATTGCGGCCTGCGTATACCCTGAGTGTGGACTTGTTGCAGGCTGGTCGTAGCAGCGTGGGCGAGTCGGAAGTCTAAGCGGGTTTCCTGCTTCGCGTCGATGAGGACAAGTGTCGACCAATGGCACGCTATCTACAATCAATCGATTTTTCACGATTCGTAAGTTTTTCTTTAGAATCGCCTGATGCCACTCACACGCGTCACCATCCGTCAGTTCGAAGCGTTTCTCGCCATCGTCGATTTGCACAGCATCGGCGCGGCGGCGGAACGGCTCGGGCTGACCTCGTCGGCGGTCAGTCAGTTGCTGGCCGAACTGGAAACGGAACTGGGCTTTCGCCTCTTCGACCGTACGACGCGGCGCGTCAATCTGTCGAGCGCGGGGCAGGATTTCCTGTCGTCGGCCGAATCGGTTTTGCGCCATGTGCGCGCCGCCGCCCAGTCCGCCGACGACATCCGCAATCGCGCGGCCGGGATCGTGCGAGTCGGCGCGCCGCTGGTGCTCGCGGCGACCGCGCTGCCGGCGGCCATCGCCGAATATGCGCGCGACAAACCGAAAGTGGTCGTGCGCATATGCGACACCGTGGTCGAACAGTTGGTGGAGCGTGTGGAAAGCGGCGACGTGGATCTCGCGATCGGCCCGGATCGTCAGAGCGGCACGCGGGTGCGTTGCGATCCGGCCTTCGCGAGCCCCTGGGTGATGTGGTGCGCGCCGACGCATCCGTTGAACACACGGCGCCGGGTGCAGTGGCAGCACTTGCGCGGCGTGCCGATTGTTGCCACCGGCCGCGACCACGAGCGTGCAGTCGAACAGATGCTGGCTAATCTGCCGGCGGAGGCACGCATCATTCCCGTGGACGTGGTGGACAACGTAACCACAGCGTTCGGTCTGGCTTCGCAGGGGCTTGCTGTGACGCTCGCGCCCGCCTATGTCGCGCCGCTCGCGCGAACCTTCGGGCTGGTGATGAAGCGGATCGTCGATCCTGAAACGATCCGTGAAGTGTGCGTGTATCGTTCGACCGAACGTGCGCTGTCACCGCCCGCGGATGGATTCGCGGAATTCATCATGCCATGGCTGAAGCGCTGGGATCGCGAGACGCAGGTCGATGCGCGGGCAAAGCGCGGATGATTTTGTCGACGCGAGCTCAATAGTGCTTCGGCGGCTCTTCTTCGACCGTCTCGCAGCTAATCTACGGCTGCAAATTCGGCGCGCCGGTTCAAGACCGCTCAGGCAGCAGACATAACGCGAACAACTGGCGCTGGCTCGAGATCCCCAGCCGCGCGTAAGCGCGCTTCTGATACGTAATCACGCTGGTGGCCTTGACGCCCATTTGCTCCGCGATCTCGGCGGCGCTGGCGCCTTCGAGCGTGCCGCGCAGCACGTCGATCTCACGCGGCGTCAGCGCCGGGCAGGCACGTCTGACCCGTGCCAGCATCGCGGCTGCCGTGCCTTGCTGATGCTGCCCATTGAGCGCGTAATGGCTTTTTACAGCGTGCGCGAACAGATGCGCCATGCTTTCCACATGCTCCAGTTCGCCTGGCTGAAACACGCCGTATGCGCTGTCACGATACAGATTGATCGACAGCCAGACGCTTTCCATCGGTTGCAAAAGCAGCGACAGCCGGTCGGACACGTTGGGCTGCGCGTAGCAGGCGGCGCGGTACGCTTCGTTTTCGATTTCTTCGCTTTGCTGCTGATGCAGCACTAACGCCTCGCGCGCCTGCTTCGCTTGCGAGCCGCCGACGATGGCGCGGTTTCCGTCGAGCGCATAAAAGTGCGTGGCGTAGCGATCGGCGACATCACGAAGGAAGCGGCCGCCGCGATGGTCGGCGGCGGAGACGGTGCGCGGTCTCGCGTCGAACTCGTACGCGAAAACCGTGCACTGCGACACGGGAAGCGTGTCGCCAACCGTTTTCAGAATGCTTGCAGCAAGCGCGTCCGGGTCGTCATGTGAGATCGACATGACGAGGTCGGTAACACGCGAGGTGTTGATGTGCCCGCTGCGGGCCGGTGTGGATATGCGCCAGGAACGCATGATGATGGCGAGGTCACGCTACGTGGAGTTTGGTCCGGCAAGCGTAGCACAATGAAGCATTGCACCTGATGCTGCTCTGCCTGCACGGCGAAAACCGCTCACGCTGCCGAGCCCTCGCAAACCCTTCGGCGGGGGATATAGCTACAACGTCCCCAACTTGACAGCAAGGAAATCGACCAGCAGCCGGGTCCTCTGTGGCAGCCGCCGCGTCCTCGTCCACATTGCATGCAACGGCAAAGGTGTCAACTGAAAATCCGTGAGCAAAACCTCAGCCTTGCCTGCCTCGACCCATTCCTGAATCTGCCAGAAGGCAGCGACCCCAACCCCCATACCACCCAGCACGCCCGCATTCACCGCCGCAACCTGATTGCTGTCAAAGCGCCCCGCCACGTTCACCGCAATTTCGTTGCCGTCCGGCGACGTAAACACCCACCGCCCGGGATGCGGCACGCCCGTTCGAACGACACAATCATGTCTCACCAGATCCCGCGGATGCGACGGTCTGCCGTGTTCGGCAAGATAAGCCGGCGCTGCGAACACCACCCGCCGAAGCGTGCCGATCCGCCGCGCCACCAGCCGTGAATCAGGCATTTCGCCTATGCGGATCGTCACGTCCGCGCCGGTCTCTGCCGGATCGCGATACTCGTCGCTCAGATCGAGCGACAACGCCAGTTGCGGATGACGCTGCAAAAATTCCGCGACAAGCGGCGCGACGAATTTTGGTCCGAACAGTGTGGGCGCATTGATGCGCAAACGCCCGGTGAGCCTGTGCAATTCCTCCGCGAGTTCGGTGCGCGCCAGTTCGAGTTCGGTCAGCGCGCCTTTGACGCGTTCGTAAAAACGCATGCCGGCCTCGCTCGGCTGCGAAGTGCGGGTGGTTCGCACGATCAGGGTCGATCCGTGCGCGCGCTCGAGCACCTGAAGCGAGCGGCTGACAGCCTGCAACGACCGGCCAAGCCGGCGCGCGGCGTTCGTCAGACTGCCCTCCTCGACCACTGCCACCAAGGTTTCCAGATCGCGCAATGCATCCATCGGCGATTCTCCCGTTTATCGTGAGGATGTATCCAATTCCGTGCGAATTGTGTTTGTCTGATGGGAGAGTAGCATCGATTCACTTTGACTTTACGGGTAGCCCGGCGATGGACTCATCCACGATTCAATGCCCGACGGCAGCCCAAGCGGCTACGCCGCCGGCACAGAGCGTTCCGACCGCGCGCTTCGCCGCGATGGTCGCGGTTGCCGTGCTGCCCCTGCGTCACAAACGTTGATTGGCCCGCTCGACGCCTCGCTGCATCTCGGCGCATGGACCACGCTCGTCACCGCATTGACGCTGTTCGGCTATGCGGTCGGCCTCGTCGGACTTGTACCGCTGATCGACCGCCTGCCCAATCGGCCTCTGATTGCGGCGACGTTGTTCGCGCAGATCGCGTGTCTTGCGCTGGCCGCCATCGCGCCGCTCGCGCCGGTGTTTCTGGCGGCGTCGTTCGCCGTCGGCGTGACGTCGAGTGTCGTGCAGATGCTGGTGCCCGCCGCGGCGTCGCTCGCGCCGCCGGCTTCGCGGGGCAAAGTCGTCGGCAATGTGATGAGCGGTTTGATGCTCGGCATTCTGTTATCACGGCCGCTTGCCAGTGTGATCGGCGGCGCACTCGGCTGGCGCGCGTTTTACGCAGCCGATGCTCTGCTGCTCGCTGCTGTCACGCTCGTCGTGGTGCCACGGGTGCCGGATAGCCGTCCCGTCGGCGCGCCGCCTTATGCCGCGTTATTGGCGTCAATGGTGCGACTGGTGGCGCATGAGCCCGTGCTGCGCCGCCGGGCGTTGTATCAGGGCCTGCTCATGGCCGGCTTCAATGCGTTCTGGAGCAGCGTTGCCATTGTCCTGACGCGCGCGCCACTCGGGCTGAACAGCACCTCCGTCGCGCTCTTCGCGTTAGCCGGCGGCGGCAGCGTGTTCATCGCACCATTGGCAGGCCGTGCCGGCGACAGGGGCTGGTCGAAGCCCGCCAGTATGCTCGCTCACGCGGTCGCCATCGCAGCCGCACTGCTGGCGGCATTGGCGCTGACTTCGGGTGTGTCGCGCGTCGCATCGATCACCATGCTGGCTGTGGCCGCATTCTTCATCGACGGTGGCGTGATTGCCGATCAGGCGCTTGGTCGGCGCGCAATCAATCTGCTCGCGCCCGAATCGCGTGGCCGGGTGAATGGGCTCTATACGGGGCTCTTTTTCGTCGGCAGCGCGGTAGGCGCCACCAGCGCCGGGCCGGCGCTTGCGTGTTGGGGCTGGCCCGGTGTATGCGTCGCCGCGTTGGGGTTTTTCGCTGCGGCAGCGGGGCTGCATCTGCGCGACAGTTCGCGTGGGTGCGACACATGATCGATCTTGTGACCGATCGGAGGCGCGTGTTCATGACGTCCACACGCGATGCCATTCGGCGGCCTTGATACGGTCTTCAGCACCTGGAGCGACGCGCCAGAATCGCGCGCCTGCGTCCATACCCTCAAATAGACGCTGCATCAGAAGCGATAGTTAATGGAAATATCGGCCACACCGGTGGCCCTGCTGTGCGTAATCGGACTATTGCCCGCGCTGCCGACCAGTTCTTCAAATGCGCCGTCGGCAGTGGCAAACCAGTGCTTGTCGAACAGCCACACTGCGCTAATGCCGAAACCCACCGACTTGAAACCGGCACTCGCGTGATACTGCGAGTATTGCGAGTGCGCCGCCTGATTCTGATTCACACCGTACCAGCTGTTCATGTACTTGGAGTCCGCGAGTGTCACGTTCGGCCCGGCAAACCAGAAGAATTGTTTGGTGCTGCCCGGCATCGGCAAATAGGCGCCGAGATCGCCGATCCAGCCGTTGGAGCCGCCGAAATAGCGTCGGACGTCGGCGCGCAGCACGAGCGGGAAATCTTTCGACACAACATATTCCCCCGCGAGTTTGACGCCCGGCGCCTGATTGATGTTGCCGAGACCGTTCAACTCCTCCGGATCGTCATGGCCGCGACGCCCGAGATCGTAGACGACCCCGAGACTCGCGCGCCAGTTCTGCCCTTGCGCGAAATTGACCCCAAGGCCTTCGCCGCTCGAAAAGTAGAACAGATCCTTGTAGCGCACGTCGATGCTCGGACCGGCCATTACGTGATACCGGTCGGAACCCTCATAACGCGGCTGGAACGACGTTGCCGCGCCGATACGCACCTGCCATTCGGGAATATCCGGCTGCCACATCTTCTGCAGCGGAATGCCCACCGAATACTGCCATTCGCCCAGCGGCGAAGGAGTTTGGGCCAAGGCCGAAGCCGGCAAAACGCCGATACCGCCGAGGGTCACGGCGACCAGCGATGTTGCCGCGATGCTTGTTTCTTTTTTGCGAATCTTGCCGATCCGCTTTCTACGGCTGTTCGACACCGGAAGCCTCCGTTCCTCGCGTATCGCGACGGGGTTTAGGTTCTCACCCGAGGTCCGCAATGGATTGCAAACTTCCAGGTGACCGCTGCAATGCTACGCGCGGCACGTAATTCTTTCAGCGAACGACACGCACTGCCGGCGAAACGCGCTGTCCGAACCTGGTGCCGCCCAGCGTAAATTGGGCATCTGCACGAACAGAGACGTGCGAAAGAATTGCCGACGTACGCTCCTTTGCAAAATGCGGGCCTGGTCCCCGGAAAGCCGGCTTGGATCGGCTTCGGTTGGATCGGGTTGGCTCGATGAGGTCGGACAGGAGAATCGCAAGGCAGCCCGGCGGTCGCTGCCAGGCGTGCCGTGGCGATGTTGAGAGGCAGAATACAGTCGCAAAAAAAATCCGGCGCCGCGCGATGCGGCGCAGGAACAGGGCGATTAGCGCCGGTGCGGCGTTCACCTCTTTGCAGCTGCCTTGTTATTTTGCTCTATTGCGCTGCTGGACTGCGCCGATTTGTAGCGCCGGCTTACTGTGCCGCTTCGACCAGCACGGGCTTGTCGCGATAGAGATTCGGAAACAGACGCTTCAGGTTGGCGACCTTCGGCATGTCGTTGATGGCGATATACGCGGAGTTCGGATGCAGCGTCAGGTAGTTCTGGTGGTAGGACTCGGCAGGATAGAAGCCCTTGAACGGCTCCGTTTTCGTGACGATCGGCGCCGGGAAGGCATGCGCCTTCTCGAGTTGAGCGATATAGCTTTGCGCGACGTGCCGCTGCATGTCATTCAACGGGAACACTGCCGAGCGGTATTGCGTGCCGCTGTCCGGCCCCTGGCGGTTCAACTCGGTCGGGTCCTGAATCACAGAAAAGTAGACCTGTAACAACTGCCCATAGGTGACCTTGGTGGGGTCGAACGTGACCTGCACGGATTCCGCGTGGCCGGTTTCGCCGCCACTGACGGTCTCATACTGTGCAGTGTCGCGCTGGCCGCCCGAATAACCCGACACCGCCTTCGTGACGCCCCGCACGTGCTGGAACACGCCCTGCACGCCCCAGAAGCAGCCGCCCGCGAACACGGCGGTTTCTTCGTGCGCGGTTGTGGCGGAGATCGGTTCGTCGACAGCGGGCGGCGCAATGACAACCCCAGCTTCCGACGAGAATGCCATGCGCTGCGCCAGCAGCAGCGCCAGCGCGCCGAGCCCGACCGAAAGCGCGATGGCCGCCCCGCGCGAGCGGGCCGGTTTGCCGATGATGCGTTTCTCGATGTTCATGATGTCCGTCCTGATTCGATCAACTCGTGCCGCGCGCGGCAGGCGTGAAAGTCAACGCGAGGCCGTTCATGCAATAGCGCAGGCCGGTCGGTTTGGGGCCGTCGTCGAATACGTGACCCAGATGGCTGCCGCAGCGCCGGCACAGTACTTCGTCGCGCGTCATGCCGAACGACTTGTCGGTATGCGTGATGACTGCGTGATCCATCGGCTGCCAGAAACTGGGCCAGCCGGTGCCGCTATCGAACTTCGTCTTCGACGAAAACAGCGGCAGCGCGCAACCGGCGCACCCGAATGTGCCGGCGCGGTGCTCGTCGTTCAGTGGGCTGCTGAATGGGCGCTCCGTGCCCGCTTCGCGCAACACGCGGAATTGCGCGTCCGTGAGCAGCTTGTGCCATTCGGCGTCGCTGTGCGCGACCTCGTAGGCCGCTGCTGTGCCTAGCTCCGCTGCGCCTGCCGTGCGCCAAGCCGCGGTGCCGCCGGCGAGCGACGCCGCGCCGATTAACCTGAAGAATGTCCGTCTGTTGCAAGCCATGATGATCGCCCCGGAAAGTCCGTACCGTTCACCCGTTCAGGCGCTAAGCGCGCCGCCCGCGAGTGGTCCCGACACTTAGTCGTCCAGCAAGGGGATTTATGACAGCATGCGCGTCTTTTTGCGTGACGGCAGCGGCTACAGCGGAAATTTGGTGGTCGACAGGATTTCCTTGAGCACCATGAACGAGCGGATTTGACGGACGCCGGGCAAGTAGAGCAACTGTTCCGCATGCAGCCGATTGAAGCTGTCGCTATCGCGCGTGCGGATCGTCATGAAATAGTCGAACTCGCCGGTCACGACGTGGCATTCCATGCACCCTGCCACCTTCTGGGCCGCCTTCTCGAACTCGGCAAACGACTCCGGCGTAGACCGATCCAGCACCACGCCGATGATGACCAGCATCCCCGCCCCGGCCGCCTTCGGGTCGATCAACGCGACGACACCGCGAATCAGCCCCGACTCCTTCAGCCGCTCGACGCGCCGCAGACACGCCGGTGCACTCAGTTTGACTTTGGCCGCGAGCGCGACGTTCGAGATCGACGCGTCGGTTTGCAGTTGACGCAGGATCGCCCGGTCGATGCGGTCGAGCGTGTGAAGCGGATCGGCTTCCGCGGATGAGGGTGCGGCGGCAGTCATCGATACACCACGAACTTTTGTTGCGCTCATTGGTTCCTGTCCGGATTTTTATTAGGTCATTTTTGAATGAATAGTTTTAAAAGTATGTCGAATGGAATTTATTTGCAAGCTCATTTCTAGCGCTTTTCCCTACCATTTGTTGTAACGCGACTGCTTGCTGCTCGCGTCAAACCTACAATTTCGGAGCTGCCATGAACCTGCAACGATTCCCTCGCTACCCGCTGACTTTTGGGCCCACGCCGATCCAGCCGCTGAAGCGTTTGAGCGACCACCTGGGCGGCAAGGTGCATCTCTATGCGAAGCGCGAGGACTGCAACAGCGGCTTTGCCTTCGGCGGCAACAAGACGCGCAAGCTGGAGTATCTGATTCCGGAGGCGTTGGCGCAGGGTTGTGACACGCTGGTGTCGATTGGCGGCATCCAGTCGAACCAGACCCGCCAGGTGGCTGCAGTTGCGGCACATCTGGGGATGAAGTGCGTGCTGGTGCAGGAGAACTGGGTCAATTATTCGGACGCCGTATACGACCGCGTCGGCAACATCCAGATGTCGCGCATTCTGGGCGCGGACGTCCGCCTGGTTGCCGACGGTTTCGACATTGGTTTTCGCAAGAGCTGGGAGGATGCACTGGAGAGCGTACGCGCCGCGGGCGGCAAGCCCTACCCGATCCCGGCCGGCTGTTCCGACCATCCGCTGGGCGGCCTCGGCTTCGTCGGCTTTGCTGAAGAAGTCCGCCAGCAGGAAGCCGAACTGGGCTTCAAATTCGACTACATCGTGGTGTGTTCCGTCACCGGCAGCACCCAGGCCGGCATGGTAGTGGGTTTCGCCGCCGACGGCCGCGCCGAGCGCGTGATTGGCATTGATGCATCCGCGAAACCGGCACAGACGCGCGAGCAGATCACCCGAATCGCGAAGCAGACGGCAGAAAAAGTCGGCCTGGACCGCGACATCACGAGCGAGGACGTGGTACTGGACGAGCGCTACGCCGGCCCCGAATACGGCTTGCCGAACGAAGGTACGCTGGAGGCGATCCGTTTGTGCGCGCGACTCGAGGGCGTGCTGACCGACCCTGTGTACGAGGGCAAATCGATGCACGGCATGATCGACATGGTGCGAAACGGCGAATTCCCGGAAGGCTCACGGGTGTTGTATGCGCACTTGGGCGGCGTGCCGGCGCTGAACGGCTACAGCTTCATTTTCCGGAACGGGTAAGCGGCGGTAGGTCTGGGAGCGGCGAGTGGCGGACGGTGATTAGTTTGCCGCGGCAAGGTCCGCCGCTGCTCCGCGAAGTGTCGCTGATCAGCGGCGAAGCCGAAGCCCGTGGTTTCCCATGCAGACCCGTCCGCGACGCACGCAGTGCGGAGTGGGAGCTGATGAGTCCTTTGTCACTCACGCTGAATGTGCGAGAACACGGATTCCAGATGCACCACTACCCGTTGCAAACTACGGGACCCGCTTAGCAGGAGCGGTTTGAGCTGCTTTCTCTTGCCTACTTCTCTTTGCAGCCGGCAAAGAGAAGTAGGTGCCGCCCCGCACAGGGGCAACGCTAATAGACCACAAACAAAACAAGGAAAGGCCAAAGCCCTAGGCACACAGACAAACAAGCGCCGCGCAGGCAAAAAAAATCAAACCACTAACCTCTTCCTCAACTCCCCCCGCAAAAACTCAACAAAAACCCGAATAGTGACAGAGCTCTGCCGATGCTGCGGATAAACAGCATAAACAGTCGCCGCCGAAGGCAAAAACTCCTCAAGAACAGTCACCAGCAACCCACTCCCAACCGCATCAGCAACAATAAAATCAGGAAGCCGAACAATCCCCAACCCAGCCACAGCTGCATCGCGAATCAACTCCCCATTATTAGCCCGAAGCGGCCCATTCACCTCAACTCCCTTCGAGACCCCATCAACAACAAAATCCCAACTCACAACCCCACCATGCCCATACAACAGACATGAGTGCCGAGCAAGGTCAGCAGGCACAACCGGCGCCCCCCGCCGCCGCACATACCCCGGACTACAACACACCACCATCCTCACATCCACAAGCTTCTGCGCAATCAACGTGGAATCCGGCAACGTACCAATCCGAATCGCCATATCGAACCCCTCGCCCACCACGTCGACGGTGCGATCGCTCAACTCCATATCGAAGCGCACGTCGCTATGCTCGCGCAGAAAGCTCGCCACCAATGGCGACAGATGCATCATCCCAAACGACATCGGCGCACTAACCCGCAAGAGCCCGCGCGGCCCAGCGCGCCGCAACGACATCGCCTGCTCAGCGTCTTCCACCTCACCGAGAATGCGCCGCGCACGCTCATAGAACTCCTGACCGAGCTCGGTCACGGCCAGCTTGCGCGTGTTGCGGATCAGCAATTGCACGCCAAGCGCCTCTTCCAGCGCCATGACTCGCCGGCTGACGAACTGCTTGGACAGCGCCAGCCGCTTTGCCGCGGAGGTGAAGTTATGGGCGTCGACCGTGGCGACAAAGATCCGCATATCATCGAGTTGCATCGTATTGTCCACCTCATGGAGACAGTGTTTCCAGTTTTCGACATATTATAACCATCCTGATTGACCTACACTGTCTTTCATGGATCGCGGCCAAACATCTGGCCGGATCGCACAACAGAACCAAGGAGAAATACGATGATCGAAATCAGACACGCCAATCAACGCGGCCGCGCGGAGCACGGCTGGCTTAGCTCGCGTCATACGTTTTCCTTCGCGAACTATCACGATCCGAAGCAGAACGGCTTTTCCGACCTGCTCGTGATCAACGACGACCGTGTCGCACCGGCACAAGGTTTCGGCAAGCACCCGCACCGCGACATGGAGATCTTTTCGTACGTGCTGGAAGGCGCGCTGGAACATAAGGACACGATGGGCACCGGCTCGGTGATCGTGCCGGGCGACATCCAGTTGATGAGCGCGGGAACCGGCGTCGCGCATAGCGAATACAACCATTCGAAGAGCGACCCGGTGCACTTCATGCAAATCTGGATTGCGCCGGCGCAGAAAGGCACCACGCCGCGCTATCAGCAACGGCGCTTTGGCGCGGACGAGAAGCGCGGTGTGCTGCGCCTCGTAATGTCGCCGGACGGTGCGAACGACTCGCTGGTGCTGCAACAGGACGCGCGGATCTATGCCGGTCTCTTCGACGGTGACGAAACTGCGCGCCTCGAACTGGCCAGTAATCGCTATGCTTATATTCACGTGGCGCGCGGCAGCGTCACGGTGAATGGCGTCGAGCTCGGCGAAGGCGACGGCGCGCGGATCCGCGGCGAAGAAGCCCTGACCTTCACGCAAGGTCACGACGCGGAGGTGTTGGTGTTCGATCTGCGTAACATTGAAGTATCGGAGTTGTGGGCTTAAGCGGCTCAATCCTGTCGATAGATCTGGCCGGCTTAAGCGTGGCTCGCCGCGAAGTTTGCGGCGAACCGCACCCTTCCTTACCTACAGAGAAAAATCATGCGCTATACGCTATTTGAAAACCAGAAAGATACATTCATTCTCGTCGCCCGCATCCTGTTGATGGTGCTGTTCGTGATGTTCGGCTGGTCGAAGCTGACCGGCTTTTCCGGCACCGTCGCTTATATGACGTCGACCGGCGCGCCTGCGCCTGAGTTGTCGGCGGTCATCGCCGTCGTGATGGAGTTAGTGGTGGGCATCGCGCTGGTGGTGGGCTTCTATACGCGGCCGCTTGCGTTGCTGCTTGCGATCTATACGCTGGGCGCGGCAATCATCGGCCATCACTATTGGAATATGACGGGCGCGATGCAGTACGACAACATGATCCACTTCTACAAGAACATCAGCATCATGGGTGCACTGCTGTTGTTATGCGTGACCGGGGCCGGTAAGTATTCAATCGACCGACGTTAAGGCTGCGCTGCCGGCCTTCGATAGGCTCGGTAAAAAAGCCGCCCGGCATTGCCCGGGCGGCTTCCTCTTTGCAAGAAGCAATCCACGTTAGCCGGCAAACTGCGCCAACACCCGCTCACGAATGGCCGGCCGGATATTCGACTGCGCCATGTTGCCTTGATAATGCGCGACCACTCGCGGGTTCATCACGCGGAACCATAGTGGCGGCACGTACGCGAGCATGATCATCGTCGCGTAACCGGAGGGCAATTGCGGCGCGCCGTCGAAATGACGCAGTGCCTGGTAAGAGCGCGTCGGATTCGCATGATGATCGGCGTGACGCTGCAGCTGATACAGAAACAGATTCGTCACGATACGATTGCTGTTCCATGAGTGCTGCGGCTGGCAGCGCTCGTAACGGCCACTTGCGAGTTGCTTGCGGCCGAGCCCGTAGTGCTCCAGATAGTTGACCACTTCGAGCAGCGAGGCTCCGTACGCTGCCTGAATCAGCAAAAACGGAATCACCGTTTTACCGAACAGCGCGATCATCGCGCCCCACAGCACGACGGTCATCGCCCACGAGTGCAGGACTTCATTGCGCCATGTCCAGGGCGATTTGCCGAGGCGTTCGAGCCGATGCTTCTCGAGGCGCCACGCCGACGCGATGCTGCCGAATACCGTGCGCGGCAGAAACCGCCAGAATGATTCGCCATAGCGCGCGCTCGCCGGATCGGGCGGCGTAGCGACACGCACGTGGTGTCCACGATTGTGTTCGACGAAGAAATGGCCGTAGGCGACCGGCGCCAGCGTGATCTTGGCGAGCCATCGTTCGAAACCATCCGTCTTGTGACCTAGCTCGTGCGCGGTATTGATCGATACGCCAGTCGCTGCGCCAAGCGAGAGAGCAAAACCCAGATAGTCGTGCCACGTCAGAGCGTGCGTGCCGACGATCCATAGCGCGCCGAAGAACGACACGTATTCGATGAAGGTGGCCAGATAGACCACGCGGCGGTAATAACGCTCCCGTTCGAGCGTGGGGACGACCTCCTCGGGCGGATTGCTCGGATCGTCACCGATCAGATAGTCGAGCACCGGGATAATGCCGAACACGAAAATCGGCCCGAACCACCAGAAAATATGCCAGCCAGTCTGCAACGCCAGATTGGCCGCATGCAGCGGCAAGGTGATGGTGAGTGCACCCAGCAGCCACAGATAGCGCTTGCTGTCGACCCACCGAGCGGGGGCCGCTTGCGATGTTGCCATTGTCTCCCTCCTTGTTTTATGTCGCCTGGTATCGGCAAGCTGTGCGCTTGCGAGCCAGTACGCATGTCGGCGGGACCGTGCCCGACTCCCAGATTTATATGGCCTGCCGGGTGGGATAGCCAAGGAATTGGCCTAGATGGGAGGCTCCAAACGAAGGGGCCGTTGATGGGGCATTCGGGGTGGGCGTCGAGCGGGTGAATGAAACGGGTGTTTGGGGTGCGGCAAACGCCGCCTGCGAGTTGCAGCCCCGCCAGGGGTTCCACCTGCTGCAGTAAGTCGCGCGTCGGCCGCTTGACCGCGGTTGGTCAAATTCATATAATCAACGCTCAAAACTACGTACGAGCGGGTGTGAAAAACGTAGCGCCGCCCGGGTCACCGGGTTCCACCTGGAGTGGAAATTTCGCCGCAAGGTGAATAGAGAGTCCCGCATGCGACGGCTGCCGAAAGGCAGCCGTTGGTTTTTGTGCCTCGCCATCGCGGCTAGGGGCGAATCTTGCGCCCCTCATAAGTTGCCCGCAACCTAGCACAAACAAAAACGGCGGCCCGCAGGCCGCCGTCCACTACTCACACAACACCGTCAAACTGTCGCTTCGGTTTCAGCTTCGCTCACCACTTCGTCCACATCGCTGCTGCGGATCAAATGATCGAACGCGGAGAGCGATGCCTTCGCACCCTCGCCCACAGCAATCACGATCTGCTTGAACGGCACCGTGGTCACGTCGCCGGCGGCAAATACGCCCGGCACCGAAGTCGCACCGCGTGCATCAACAACGATCTCGCCGTGCTTCGACAACTCGACCGTGCCCTTCAGCCATTCGGTATTCGGCACAAGACCGACCTGCACGAAAACGCCTTCGAGTTCGATGTTCTTCGTTTCGCCTGAACGCAGGTCCTTGTAGACCAGACCGTTGACCTTCTTGCCGTCGCCGGTGATTTCCGTGGTCTGTGCCTGCGTGACGATCGTCACGTTGGCAAGGCTGCGCAGCTTGCGTTGCAGCACTTCGTCGGCACGCAATTGCGCGCCGAATTCGAACAACGTCACTTCACGGACGATACCCGCGAGATCGATCGCCGCTTCGACGCCCGAATTACCGCCGCCGATCACCGCAACGCGCTTGCCCTTGAACAGCGGACCATCGCAATGCGGGCAGTACGCCACGCCGTGGTTACGGTACTCGCGCTCGCCCGGCACGTTGATTTCGCGCCAACGGGCACCCGTCGCCAGAATGATCGTCTTCGCCTTCAGCACCGCCCCGTTCGCCAGACGCACTTCGTTGATGCGGCCCGGGATCAGCGCTTCAGCGCGCTGCACGTCCATGATGTCGACTTCGTAGCTCTTTACGTGCTGTTCGAGCGCCGTGGCGAACTTCGGTCCTTCGGTTTCCGTTACGGAGACGAAGTTCTCGATCGCCAGCGTATCGAGCACCTGGCCGCCGAAGCGTTCCGCCACGACACCCGTCGCAATACCCTTGCGCGCCGAGTAAATCGCCGCAGCTGCACCCGCCGGGCCACCGCCGACGATCAGCGTATCGAACACCGGCTTCTTTTCCAGTTCCTTCGCCGCACGCGCACCGGCATTGGTGTCGAGCTTCGCGAGGATTTCCTTCACACCGCTGCGGCCCTGGCCGAACACTTCGCCGTTCATGAACATGGTCGGTACCGCCATGATCTGGCGCGCTTCGACTTCGTTCTGGAACAACGCGCCGTCGATCGCGACGTGGCGGATGCGCGGGTTGATCAGCGCCATCACGTTCAGTGCCTGAACAACTTCCGGGCAGTTCTGGCATGACAGCGAAAAATACGTTTCGAATTGATAGTCGCCGTCGAGACTGCGGATCTGTTCGATCACCGCGTCGTCGAGTTTGACCGGATGGCCGCCGACCTGCAAAAGCGCAAGGACGAGCGACGTGAATTCATGCCCCATCGGAATGCCGGCGAAACGAATACCGGTTTCCTTTCCCGGCTCGCCGATCGAAAACGACGGCTTGCGTTCGCTGTCGCCGCGACGTTCGACCACGGTGACGCGTTCCGACAACGTCGCGATATCGTTCAGCAATGCCAGCAGCTCTTGCGATTTCGCGCTGTCGTCGAGCGAGGCGACGATCTCGATAGGCCTGCTAACCTTTTCGAGGTAGGATTTCAACTGAGTCTTAAGATTGGCGTCCAGCATGGCTATTCGATTCCGTGACGAGGGGTGTTGGGTCCCGGGCGCCGCACGCATCCGGGTAGGAGGCGCACAGTCCGGGGACGTGCGAACCGCTGTATCAAGCGGTCCGCACGGCAATGCGCCGTGAGGCGCTTACTGCGAAAGGCTTTTAGACTTTAGATCTTGCCGATCAGGTCGAGCGACGGGGTCAGCGTTTCTGCGCCCGGCGTCCACTTGGCGGGGCAAACTTCACCCGGGTGAGCCGCGATGTATTGCGCAGCTTGCACCTTGCGCAGCAGTTCGCCGGCGTCACGGCCAATGCCGTTGTCGTGAATTTCGGCCAGCTTGATCTCGCCTTCCGGGTTGATCACGAACGTGCCACGCAGTGCCAGGCCTTCTTCTTCGATCAGCACGTCGAAGTTGCGCGAGATTGCCAGGGTCGGGTCAGCGATCATCGGGTACTTGATCTTCTGGATCGTGTCCGACGTGTCGTGCCATGCCTTGTGCGTGAAGTGCGTATCGGTCGAAACGCTGTAGATTTCGACGCCGAGCTTCTTGAATTCGGCGTAACGGTCTGCCAGGTCGCCCAGTTCGGTCGGGCAAACAAACGTGAAGTCAGCCGGGTAGAAAACGAAAACCGACCACTTGCCCTTCAGGCTCTCTTCAGTGACGGTCTGGAAGTCGCCATTGTGATAAGCCTGTGCCTTGAACGGTTTAACTTGACTGTTGATGATCGGCATTTACTGAGTCCTCTTTCGGAGTGGTTGGAAAGTGGAGTCAGTATGTCAGACGTCACTTAATAGGTAAAGCGGTGTGTTTAAATTATTTCGATAGTTTATTACTATTTGACTGGCTACCGGCGACTATTGCGTCGCACCAATTCTGGGATCAGTCTCTCATGAGCCGCCAGAGGGTCGTGCGGCCGATGCCCAACGCCCGGCTTGCTGCAGCGCGATTGCCGTCAGCCTGTTCAAGAGCGCGTATGACATCCTCGCGGGTGGGTGAACGACGGCCCGAGGCGTCGCCGTTGGCGTGGGCGGGGGCCATGCCGCCATGCACGTCCGCGGCTGTCTGCCGCATCCGCCCGAACTCCGGAAACACTGCCTGCAGGTCCTGCCAGCCCTCACCGGCCGAGTCGCTCAGATAAATCGCGGCGCGCGCCAGCAGATTTTCCAGTTCCCGCACATTGCCGGGCCACGCATAGTGCTCGAACAAAGGCGCGAGGAACGCCAGCACCCGCTCGAGCGCGGCTCCCGACAGCCCATATTGGAGCGCACTGCGGTTCAACAAATGCCGCGCCAGTTGCGCGACATCGCCGCGTCTTTCGCGCAGCGGCGGCAATTCTATCTGAAGCAGATTCAGCCGAAAATACAGGTCCGCGCGAAACGCACCCTGCTCGACCAGCGCGTGCAGATCGCGATGGGTGGCGGCAATCACCCGCACGTCGACGGGGGTTGCGCGCCCGGAGCCGAGCTTCATGACCTCGCGCTCCTGCAACACCCGCAGCAACCTGCTTTGCAGCGCCGCCGGCATCTCGCCGATTTCGTCGAGGAAGATCGTCCCGGTGTGGGCGATTTCGAAGAGCCCCGGCTTGCCTCCCCGGCGCGCGCCGGTGAACGCGCCTTCCTCGTGACCGAACAGTTCGCTCTCGATCAGCCCTTCAGGGAGCGCCGCGCAATTGAAGGCGACAAACGGATTGCCGCGCCGCCGGCTGGCATTGTGGATGCCCTGCGCGACCAGTTCCTTGCCGGTGCCGCTTTCGCCGCTCAGCAGCACGGTGGCATCGTGAGCCGCGCCAGCCCGCGCCAACCGCCGCACCCGCTCGAGCGCCGCCGAACTGCCGATGAGATCGTCCAGATGGTGCCGCGCGACCAGATGCTTGGGCCGCTGGCTGGTGCGTAGCGAGCGGTCGATCCGCTGCGCGACCAAGGCGTCCTGCACCGTGACCACTGAGCCCGAACGCAAGCCCTGCTCGAGGATCGGCACACAGTTGACGATCAACGCGCGGCCGCCGATCTGTTCGATACGCTCCTCGACCGGCAGGTCATGCTCGAGCGTCTCGCGCAGTAACGGGCCGACAGCGCGCGTCAATTGCGCCGGGACGTCCTGGTCGCGGTCGAGGCCGAGCAGATCGAGCATCGCCGGATTGACTGCTTCGAGCTGACCGGCGTCGTCGAAGGCGGCCACGCCGTCGCGCAGATGGGCGACGATCGTGTTCAGGCGTACCCGCTTCGACTCCTTCTGGCGGCTCACACGCGCCAGCTCGACCGAGCGCTCGAACGCTTCTTCGACCGCGCCCAGCGAGTACAGGAAGACGCTCTCCAAGCCAGCTTGCTGGGCAAAATCGCAGGCCATGCCGGGGCCGATGATGACGCTGCAGCCCTCTGCTGCGAGCCCCGTGACCGCGAGCCGCACTTCATCGATCGAACGGTAGGCGCGCTGTTTCAGGCCGACGTTCAACCACGCGCTCAGGTCCGCGAGTTCGTGCGAGATGGTTTCGTGCAGGACAAGGCCAATCTTTGCGCCGGGCCAGGTCGTCGTGGCGCGGGTGATTGCGCTCAGCACGTCGAAGCCGTTCACCTTGACCATCACCACCGGCACGCTCAGGTTGTCGCGCAGGTAGGCGCCGTTCGATCCGGCTGCCAGCACGACATCGACCGAGCCC
Source organism: Paraburkholderia sp. SECH4 (assembly GCF_030511745.1). Taxonomy (NCBI): domain Bacteria; kingdom Pseudomonadati; phylum Pseudomonadota; class Betaproteobacteria; order Burkholderiales; family Burkholderiaceae; genus Paraburkholderia; species Paraburkholderia sp. SECH4. The sequence goes on along the minus strand of NZ_JALOCP010000011.1, from coordinate 54,821 downwards.
GCGTCTACATAGGCTTGCAGGGCGGTGACGGCGGCACCGTAGCCTTCCCGGACCGAAAAGAACCTGGCCCGCCCTGTGTAACGCGGCGCGACCGTCTCGCAAAGCGATTGCAACCGGCTGATACTGACCAGGGCGACGCCTGGGCGGCCGGGATTGGAATTGGCAAGGGACGATGTGAAAGTGGACACTGCGACGCTCCGCTCGTAGCTGGAACGTTCCATGAAACGTTTCATGGAACATATCGGCTATTCTGCCATGAACTGCGGCACGGCCCCTTTCCGCCTAAGCTTTTGATTGTCCGGCACAAATCGTGAAACGCGGCAAATGGCATGCTTCCTGCAAATTCAGCTCAGCGTTCTATCACTCACTTCCCATCTGGAGACACACCGTCATGAGCACTTCCGCTAATCGCCGCGCCGCGTTCCGCGCCAAAGTCAACCAACGCCAGGGCCTGCTCGTGCCGGGCGCCTTCAACGCGATGAGCGCGCGCGTGATTGAAGACGCGGGTTTCGAAGCGATCTACATCACGGGCGCGGGCGTCACTAACATGTCGCTCGGCCTGCCCGACCTCGGCTTCATCGGTCTGGCCGAAGTCGCCGAACATTGCGCGCGGATTCGTGATGCGGTCGCGCTGCCGCTGATCGTCGACGCCGACACCGGCTTCGGCAACGCACTGAACGTGCGCCAGACCGTGCGGGTGCTCGAGCGCAGCGGCGCCGACGTGATCCAGTTCGAAGACCAGATCATGCCGAAGAAATGCGGCCACTTCTCCGGCAAGGAAGTCGTCAGCACGAGCGAGATGGTCGGCAAGATCCGCGCCGCTGTCGACGCTCGCGAAGACGGCAACCTGCAGATCATGGCGCGCACCGATTCGGCCGCTGTCCACGGCATCGAAGACGCGATCGAGCGCGGCCATCGTTTCATCGAGGCCGGCGCGGACATTCTGTTTATCGAAGCGACTGAATCGCTCGCCGACATTGAGCGGTTGCCGGGGCTTTTCGACACGCCGCAATTGATCAACATCGTGATCGGCGGCAAGACGCCGGTTCAATCGCGTGAAGCGCTCGCCAAGCTCGGCTACGGCATCGTCCTGTACGCAAACGCGGCGCTGCAAGGCGCGGTGCTCGGCATGCAACGCGCGCTCGGCACGTTGAAGAGCAATGGCCGTCTCGATGAAGACGCATCTCTCGTCGCGCCGTTCAGTGAACGCCAGCGCCTTGTGAACAAACCGCTGTACGACAAGCTCGATCGCCAATACGCGGCGAAGGACTGAGCGGCAAGAAAGCCGTGTTTCCGGCGAGGTCTTCGCCGCGTTGGCGTGGACCGCCGCTGTCTGCAGCGGATTGTTGCGTTACGATGCTGGGCTGGCTGACGCCAAACAGGCCGCAACCTCGTTGCCCATCCATCGAGGGATGCCGGAAACACGCTTTCGAAAGGTTGTCGCAAGAACATGAAGTCAACACAATCGCGCGGGACATGCCGGCACGCTAAAGACGCCAAAGGCGTCATCGAATCCACACGCAACGGCAAGGTGTCGAGGACGGCGCCATGACCGGCGGCGCACGCAATTCACATGTCGGCTGGCTGCCGTATATCGTCGCGGCCACCTTCTTCATGGAGTATCTCGACACCACGGTGATCGCCACTGCCTTGCCGCAGATGGCGCACTCGTTCGGCGTTGGGCCGAACAGCCTGAGCCTTGGCATGACGGCCTACATGCTGGCGCTGGCGATTTTCATCCCGGTGAGCGGCTGGGTCGCCGACCGCTGCGGCTCGCGCACGGTATTCTTCAGCGCGATCGGCGTATTCACGGTGGCTTCGGTGTTGTGCGGCTTGTCGCAGAACGTGACCGAATTTACCGTCGCGCGGCTGCTGCAAGGCATGGGTGGCGCCATGATGGTGCCGGTGGGCCGTTTGATCGTGGTCCGCAGCACGGAAAAGAGCCGGATGATGCAGGCGATCTCGACCATCACCTGGCCGGCCATTGCCGCACCGGTGGTCGGACCGCCAGTGGGTGGCTTCATCACCACCTATGCGTCATGGCGCTGGATCTTTCTGCTGAACGTGCCGTTCGGTCTCGCAGCGATGGCCGTCGCGCTCGCGCTGGTCCCGAACCTGCGCGGCACCGAACGCAAGCCGCTCGACGTCGTCGGCCTTCTGCTGAGCGCCACGACGCTCACGGCGATTCTGTATGGCGCTGAACTGGCGAGCCAGCCCGGCGAAAATGCCTGGGTGGCTGGCGCGTTCATTGTCGGCGGATTGCTGATGGGCGTGGTGGCGTTCCAGCATGCGAAGCGTCACCCGCATCCGCTGATCGACGTCTCCACGCTGAAAATCCCGACCTTCTCCGTGACCGTGGTAACCGGCTCGTTCACCCGGATCGGCATTGGCGCGGTGCCGTATCTGATGCCGCTGCTGTTCCAGGTCGGTTTCGGGTTGTCGGCGTTCAAGTCGGGCCTGTTGTTGCTCGCGAGCGCGCTCGGCAATCTCGGCATGAAGGCGCTGACCACGCGCATCCTGCAACGCTACGGTTTCCGGATGGTGTCGATTATCGACGTGGCGGTGGCCGGCATTTTCATCATTGCCTGCGGGCTGTTGACGCCGAACGTGCCGCTCGTGCTGGTGCTGTTCGTCGTGTTCATCTACGGCGTGGCGCGGTCGATGCAATTCTCGACGCTTGCCACCCTCGCCTACGCCGACGTCGCACAGCCGCAGATGAGCGCGGCAAGCACGCTATGGAGCGCCGCCGCCCAGATGACGATCGGACTGGGCATTGCCTTCGGCGCCGTCTCGCTGCGCGCAGCAGCGTTCTTCAACGGCGAGACGACCGGCCGCGTATTCACCCTGGACGATTTCCGCCTCGCGTTTCTGTTTGCCGGCGTGCTAACACTGGTGTCCGTGACCGGCTACCTGGGTCTCGCGCGCGACGCCGGACAGAGCATTGGCGGCGGCTCGCGCGGCACTGAAGATCCGGCGAAGGGTTGAGCTCGCAGCGGACTGGAAGGATGGAAAGGTTTGAAGCGGAGTTGAAGCAGCGGCGCAGCGCCCAAGCGGCGCCGCATCCTTTGATTGCTTGATCAGAACAAGCGGAGACGCGCAGTGCAAGCAAACGATTCGACGATTTCGAGCAACAAGGCCGACCTCGACATAGAGATGGTCTACGCGTTTCTGTCGCAGGAAACGGCGTGGGCGAAGGGCATGCCGCGCGAGACGTTCGACCGGGCGATAGCGGGGTCGCTATGTTTCGGCGCGTATATCGAAGGCAGGCAGATCGCGTTTGCCCGCCTGATCACGGACCAGGCGACATTCGCGTACCTGTGCGATGTATTCGTGTTGCCGGCGTACCGTGGCAAGGGATACGCGTCGGCGTTGATGAAGCATATATTCGGCAGCGCATCGCTGACCGGTTTGCGCAGAATCGTGCTGGTGACGACAGACGCCCACCACGTCTACGAACCGCACGGCTTCAAGGGACTGGCGACGCCGGAGCGTTATATGGAAGTCCACAACCCGGACGTTTACAAAACGGCTTAAGCAAAGACCCCTTCCCTAATCCACTTGGTCATAATCCATTTCTCGCCTTCCAGAACAGGCGCTCCCCCATGCAAGCTCAAGGGATCGAGCTGCCGCTCCCCGTTCATATAGCGGAAATAGACAGCGCCACCGCGCCTGGGGGCGACAGAGACGCCGGCATCGGGGAAAAAAGTCTCCCCTCCAGCCGCCACGTCGTTGAGATACACAACCAGTGTGGCAACCCGCTGACCACCGCGCTCCATATGCACGGCGCTCCCCGTCTGTGACGGCGGAAAATAATCGAAGTGCGCCCGATACTCAGCACCAACGCCATACCTCAGCACCTGCAAGCCTTCGCCATTCTCGACCGGCCAGTTCATCAGACTGGCAAAGCGCATTTCGAGCCGCTCGAGGAAAGGGTCCGCGCCTCGGTGATACCAGGCGCCTTCGCTGGTGCGATTGGGAATCACGTCATTCGAGCCGTTCTCCGGATTGACGGTGGTGGACCGCTTGAGCAACGGACGCGACCGTTCGATCATCTCATCGCACTCCTCGTCTGACATCATGTCGGCAAACGCGACGATCTGCGGGCGCTCGCAGCGCATCAGCACCTTGACGTCGCGGTCATAGGCGCGAATCACATTGCCGGCCGCGACCGGCGCCGGATCGTAGCGGTATTCGCCCGCAGCCGCCTCGATACCGGACGGCGCGGCAGCAACGGCCGCGCGAGCCGCCTCGGCGGCATCGAACGATGCGTTCACCGTGGCTTGCGCGAGTTCCGACTCGAAGCCGACGCCTACCATGGCATCCACCAACGCCGCCGGGCTAAAGCCGCGCTCGACATGACTGTTCAACCAGGTTTTCACGGCATCATTTACGACAGGCATACGTCTCATCCCACATCCAGAGTTCGCTCGCTCAGCACGCGCGGACCGGGCGTGCTGCCGATCGGGCGATGCTGACTAAAGCGAAGGATGATAGGTGGCCGTCCCGCCACATTTCACGCGACGATTCGGAAACGGGCCCTAGCTGAAACGCATTGAGCGTCGGATTCAACGCATCGCGAGCTACGAAATATCCTACTCACCGACGCCCGGGCGGACGAGGTGGTCCTGATCGCCGCTAGCCGTTGCGGCACTGTCATTTGCGCGCCACGTTCGACGGGTACTTTCCTGCGACAACCTAACCCGTCCCGCCCCGATGCCACAGCCTTCCGTGCGCGACAGCGACTGCCACAGCCACAGCCACAGCCGCACCACACAAGGCGGCCGCTTTGCTTAAAGCCGCCTCCACCAGTGCACTGCTCAACGCCTTTCTCATGGCGCTGCAGATTGCCATCGGCCTGACAGCGCATTCGGACGGGCTGGTCGCGGACGGTGTCCACACCTTGAGCGATCTGGCCGCCGACGGCGTCGTGCTCATCGTGCTGGTTCTCAGCTCGAAACACCTGAACGCAAGGCCGCGTGAAGGGGATGGCAACACCGTGCAAGCCCTGGCATCCCTCTTCATCGCCGCCCTGCTGATTGTCACGGCAGCCGAAATGCTCTGGCACAGCATCGGCCAAACCGTCACGTTGAGCGGCAACACGAAGATGCAAGTCGGCGCGCTCGCCGTCAGCGGCTTCGTCACGATCGCCAAGGAAGCGTTGTTCCGCTACCTACGCGCCGAAGGCCAGCGCACCCGCTCGGCGATTCTGCTGGCAAGTGCATGGCATGCGCGAATGGATGCGGTGTCGGCGCTGGTCGCGACCCTGGGGGTGGCCGGCAGCATCGCGGGCATACCGATGCTCGACCACGTGGCAGGCTCGGCAATCGGCCTGATGATCATGCGCATGGGCTGCGTCGGCGCGCGCAGCGCATTGAAGCAACTGTCAGCCGGTGCTCCGGGAAAAACCGCCGCACCGCACGCGGCCGAATAGCGCGCGCCTCAGCCGTAGGCGCGCTCGCGCATCCACTTCGTCATGATCCATTTGTCGCCGCCGAGCACCGGCGCGCCGCCGTGCAAGGTCAATGGATCGAGTTGACGCTGGCCGTTCATATAGCGGAAATACACCGCGCCACCCTTGACCGCCGCGACTGACATGCCCGCTTCCGGGAAGATCGTCTCGCCGCCGTCGGGCACGTCGTTCAGATAGATCACCAGAGTCGAGACGCGCTGGCCGCCTTGGGCGGTATGCACCGCGCTGCCGGGCTGATCGGGCGGGAAATAATCGAAGTGCGGGCGATATTCGCCGGTCGTGCCGTAATGCAGAATCTGCAGCCCCTCGCCGTTTTCAACCGGCCAGTTCATCAGACTCGAGATGCGGCGGTCCATCTTTTCGATGAACGCGTCTTCCCCGCGCTGGTACCAGATGCCTTCGCTGGTGCGGTTGCGGATCACGTCTTCCTTACCGGTGGCGGGATTGACCGTGGTGGAGCGTTTCAATCGATGACGCGAGCGCTCGATCATCTCGTCGCATTCGTCAGGCGAAAGCACATCCCCGAACACGATCACCTGGGGCCGCTCGCAGCGCATCAACACGCGGACGTCACGATCGTGCGCACGGATCGTATTGCCGCGCGCAACGGGCGACTCGTCGTATTGGTAGGTCTGTGACGCGGTTTTGACCAGGGTGGCCTCGGTCGCTACGGCCGCCGAGGCCGCTCCCGCGTCCGCCGGGTTCATGCCGAACGCTTTGCGCACTTCCGCGCGCGCGGCTTCCGTGGCGAAACCGGCTTGCACCATCGCATCGATCATCGAGTCGATGCTGCAACCGCGCGCTACGTTGCTGCTTAGCCACGCTTCCCATGACGCATCCACTACCGGCATAGAACTCCCCGCTTGTCGATATCACGAAATACTGCATCAACTGACCGGTTCATAGCAAGACTGGGGGAATGCGCCGGGCTGATCCCAGGCTGCCCCCCGGCTGACCCGTTACGCGCGGCGCTGCCGGCGTCGATAGAGGTCGAGGCCTTTTCTCGCCTGCGCCCTGATCGCGCCCTGCACGAAAGGTGTCCAGCCGAGCAGCAGGCCCTTGATCCCCAAAGCCTCACGGGCCCAACGCCCAAGGTCGAAGGTATCGCGGTGTTCGACGATGCGGCCCTCGCGGAACCCGAAGCGGGCGTCGATGCTGTTCACCACCGTGCGGCCCGTCTGACTGAATGTGTAACGGGCTACCCAGTGGGCGCGGCCGTTGAGCTCGTCCGCTTCGACGCCGTCGAACGTCAGCGAGAAATCCTGCGCGCGCGACACCAGCATGCGCCACATGTCGCGGGCCTCTTCGCCGCGCAGCTCGCCAAAGGCCGGATCGCTGAAGACCACATCGTCGGCATAGCAGGCAGCCATCGTTTCCGCGTCGCGTTGCTGGAACGCGGTGTAAAAACGCTCGATCAGTTCGGTGTTGGGATGGCTCATTTTCTTGTGGTTATGCGTTACCCGGTCAGCCGGTCGTGGAAACGGCCCGGAAAGGAGCGCGCGCCAGGATTTGAGTTTGAGCGCGCACGAGCAGCACACGATATCGGAAAATGCGGCGGCCGTGGTCGAGCCGACTGCTTCGAAGGCAGAGCGTTAGCCGGTGAACGTCAGCGCGTCGGCGCAGCGATGCTCAATTTCTGCAGCGAAGAATCGATTAAGCGCACGGCACGATTGCTCCGCTAACCGTTGGCCGCAATCCCACGGACCCGTGCAGTTTCACCTCTGCGACCCAGCAGCCAGATTCCCGCTGCAATTGACGCCGCCGCCGCAGCAGCCAGATAGAGCGCCGCGGCAAAGCCACTGGCAAAGCTGGCATGCGCGGCCGACACCACCGTGGCCCTGAGAGCCGGCGGCAGATGCGCGGTGGCCTGCGCCATATCTCCCGCCAGCAGGCGCGACATGAAACCCGCGTCGAGCGCAGCGCTGATATCCGGCGTCATGGGCGTGCCCGCCACGAACACAGCGTGCGTGCGGGCCGCGAGTACCGCGCCCAGCACACCCACCGACGTGACGATGGCCGTGAAGCGCGTTGTCGTGCTGATACCGGACGCCATGCCGGTTCGATCCGGCGGCACGCACGCCATGATGGCCTTCTGCGTATCGCCATTCATGATCCCCGCGCCCAGCCCGGTTACGACCATGCCGAGCGCCACCAGCGCATAGCGTGCGTCGCCGGCGACCAGCGCCGTCAGCAGATTGCCGGCCGCGATCAGCAACAGCCCGCTCGACAGCAGGGCCATGCCCGACAAGCGCTTTGCGAGCGCCGCGCCGATGTACGGCCCGAGCACCATCGCCAGCGCGAACGGCAACATGCCGACGCCCGCCCTCACCGCTGACAGGCCGAATGCGTTCTGCAGATACAACGGCAAAAACGTCATCATCACCTGAGCGCAGGCAGCGTAGCCGAACATCGCGAGCACGGCGGCGACGAAGCGTGGCTGGCGAAACAGCGCAAGATCGACCATCGCATGCGCCCGCGAGCGTTGCACCTGAACGAATGCGCCAAACAGCAGCACGCATGCCACGAGCCTGGCGCCGGTTGTCCAGCTCGCAAGCCCGTCGGCCGGCACCTCGATCAACGCCCAGATACCGAGCGCAAGCGCAAGGCCGAACAGGATGCTGCCGGCGGCGTCGAGCGGACCGGGCTCGGGATTGCGCGACTCGCGAATCGAGCGCAACGCGCACCACGCGAGGACGGCGCATACGGGCAGATTGAGCAGGAAGATCCAGCGCCAGCCGAGCCATTGGGTAATCACGCCGCCGACGAGCGGCGCCACCGTCGTCGCAAGGCCCATGCAGGTGCCCCACACGGCCCATGCCCGCACGCGCGCGGGTTCTTCGTGGAAGGTGTTCGCGATCACGGCGAGCGCCGCGGTGAGCAGCATCGCGGCGCCGACGCCCTTGACCGCGCGCGCCACGTTCAGCATGGCCGCCGATGGCGCCGCCCCGCAACCGAGCGACGCCAGAAAGAACAGCGAGAGCCCGAGCAGCAGCATCCGCTTACGGCCGACGCGGTCGGCCAGAGCACCCGCGGGCAGCAGACACGACGCGAAAGCGACCATATACGCGCTGACCACCCATTCCACATCGGCAAAACTCGCGTGAAACGAGCGTGCAATCGACGGCAACGAGACGGCCACGACGTTGGTATCGAGCACGATCAACGCACAGGTCGCCGACGCGGTGGCCAGCACGAACGCGGGGTTGACGGGTTTTGAGTCTTTGGAGTCTGACGACTGCACCGGCTGTGCGGGACGGGGGGACGTGGATGACATACAGGCAGGTGGCGTCGAATCGAAGTCATACGATGGTAGCGACGCATCTATTGCCTGTCATTGGCATAGAATCACAAAATAATTAGCTCCGGCGGAAATACCGAAAACCATGCGAAAGCTCGAACTCCGCCATATTCACGCATTCGTTTGTGTCGCGAAGCATCTTCACTTCTCCCGCGCCGCGGATGAATTAGGCATCGCCGCCCCAACGCTAACCAAGCTGATCCAGGAAGCGGAACGGTTGCTCGGTGTGCGGCTCTTTCATCGCACCAAGCGGTCGGTGACATTGAGCGCGGCCGGCAGCGCCTACCTCGCCGAAGCGCTCAGCGCGCTTGACCACCTCACGCGCGGCGAAGAGCGCGCGATTCTCGCCGAGCGCGGCGAGTTGGGCAGGATCGAAGTCGGCTACGTCGCTTCGGCTGCCTATGCGGGCGTATTGCAACGGGCGGTCGGCGGCTTTCGCTCCAGGTATCCGGGCGTCGATGTCTCCATTCGCGAGGTGCCGATGGACGGCGCGGCCGAGATGCTGCGCGATGGCCTGCTCGACGCAGCCTACGTCCGCCCGCCGATGCCACTCGTCGACGGTATTCAGGCAAGCACCGTGCACCGCGATACGTTCGTCCTCGCGCTGCCGGAAAATTGCGCACTCGCCCGTTTACCCGACATTAAACCCGCGCAACTGCACGATCAGTGTTTCGTGCTGCCGGAACAGGAAGCCGGTACCTTCGAAGTCGCACGGCGCGGGCGTTTTTCGCCGCGGCTCGGGTCACGTCCCGGCACGCTCGCGGCGGTGTTGGCCTGCGTATCGCTAGGCGGTAATGTGGCGGTCGTACCGCATACCCTCGCTGATTGCATCGCGTTGCCGGGCGTCGTCTACCGAGGCATCGCCGGCAAACCTATCGCCTCGGAAATTGCCATTGCCTATCGAAAGTTCGAACGGGCGGCGGCTGTGCGCGCATTTCTCGAGTTCGCACAGGGCAGCTAAAACCGCCCGCGCTACCCTCGCGCCACCTTTCGTTATATCCTCTCGAATATCACGGTATGCTTTTGTGCAGCGCGGCAACTCGCCCGCCGATCGCGTACGACGAAGCGAAACAAGCAAGCAGGAGCCAGCAGCAGTGCCTAGTCGACCCACATTGCGACCCACCTCGTCCGACCCGGCGGGGCGCCGCCCGAAAGAACTTCCGTCGACCATCGTCGCGGTGAAGTCGGCGTCCGAACGTGGCCGCGCCGAACTGATCCGCGACGTCGTCGATGCTTACCGGCGCCTTTACGGCAGCGTGCAGCGCTTCGTGCTGATGCTGGCTGGCGACCAGTTGAACTTCGCGTCGGTGGGCACGTCGGGCTCGCACTCATTGAACCAGTTGCTGTCGATCCTGGCCGAACAGGCCAAGGCGGCGGGTTTTGCCCGTCTGCGCGATCTGAAAGCTTCGATCGAAGAAGCGCGCTCGGCCGAGCAACTTCGCGACGCGATCTTCTCGGATGCGTTCAGCAACGACCTGGCCGCGTTACGCAAGGTGGTGGCGGAACTCGAGCGGCTCGATACCGCGTTTATCGGCCTGTGCGTTGGGCATGTTCTGGATCAGCATGCACGGGCAGCCGGCGGCGCAGAGCCGACCGTCGTCCGTCGTGCCGCCGGCCGCACCACCGCGGCAGCTCCCGCCACCGGTGCTGCCGCCGCTTCTGCCGCTGCTTCTGCCACGGTTTCTGCCGCCGCTTCAGCCACGATCACTCAGCGCAAATCACGCGCTGAGCGGACGCTCGTCCACCCGAACGACTAATTCGTCATTGCCGCATATGAACGTTTTCCTTCGCCGATCGCTATATCTTTTCGAATATATCGCCAGCAGCGCCGGCATGGCGCGGATGTCCAGCAAGCACGTTCAATCAGCCTGACGCCAGATCCGGATTCGAGGTCCTCATGCACACACCGCCGTTTCGTCTCGCCCAGCCTTCGCGCCTCAAACTGTCCGGCGACGAGCTTGCCGGTACCGGCTTGCGCGTGGCCGATCCGTCCTGCACGCCCGCCAAGGTGTCGTTCTCGAACACCAAACGGCGCGCGCGCCTCGCCGAGCTCGATGGCCAACTGCATTGCTCGATCATCGGCACCTGTCTCAGCACGCACGAACTGCGCAAGCTGGTGCCTAAATTCACTGGCCTCGATCGCCGGGACGCGAGCGATCTGGAGATTCATCACTCGGCCGTCGAACTCGCGATCGATGGCGGCGCGGGCGCCAAAGCCCTGCACAAGTTGCTCGACGAGCACTATGCGGCGGCGATCCGCCGCTTCGACAAAGCCGCCGACGACGTCGAACTGCTGAAGCTCTGGGACGAAGCGCTGAAAAGCGGCGAGATCCCGCCTGCTTACTGGGCTTTGATGACGCATCCGTGCGCGACCCTGCATGTGCGCCAGAAAGCGTTCGGCGAATTGCACATGCTGTCGCATCTGGTCGGCGCGGCGAATCGCGCGGACATCCGCAGGCTGGTTGCGCTCGAAGCGGAAAACGCCGAGTTGAGAGAGAAAGTCGAGCGGCAGCAAAGCCGCTTGCAGGAAATCAGCACGCAGCGCGACGCAGCGATTGCCGCGCTCAGCGAGCAGATCGCGCAACTCACCGCCGCGGCCACGCGCCAGACGCCGGCGGATCCTTGCGATCTGGAAGCGGAGATATCGAAGCTGCGCGACAAGCTCGCCGATAGCGATCAGCGGGTGGCGTTGCATACGAGCCGCCGTGAGGCCGCTGAACAGCGCACGCTGCAGGAACAAGGCGCTGCACTCGCGTTACGCAAGAGCCGCGATCAGGCGTTGGCGCAGCTCCTGTTGGTGCAGAACGAATGCGACGCGCTGGAACGCGCGACGGTGGATGCTGGGGACAACAGCAATGGCGCGCAGACGCGGCAAGCCAGCCTCGACAGCGTGCGCGGCAAACGGATTGTCTACGTGGGCGGCCGCCCCGGCTCGAATGCCGCGCTCAAGCGGCTGGTGGAGGCCGCCGGTGGCGATTTCGTGGTGCACGACGGCGGCGTGGAAGATCGCAAGGGTCTGCTGGCCGCCGCGTTGCCGGGCGCGGATATCGTCGTGTTTCCGGTCGACTGCGTCGATCATGATTCGATGAATACGCTCAAACGGGTGTGCGAGCGCCATCAGATCGACTATCACCCGTTGCGCACGGCAAGCGTGGCGAGCTTTGTCGAATTGGTGGGCCGGCTGCGTCCCGAGCATCTTGCCCAGTTGGGCAATCCGCCGCCCTCGGCGTTTTGTCTGCGCCACGGCTGAGCTGTGAGTAAGGCCGTGCTCAGGAACGAATCAGCCTGGTCAACTCAGCGATCTGTTTCGCGCAGCTTCGTTGAGCCTCGACTTCGACATCGCGGTACAGATGAATGATGCGTTCGCCGACCGGCGTCAGCGTACAACCGCCGCCGCTTTGACCGCCCTGCTCCGAGTGCGTGGCCGGAGTTTTCAGCGAGCGGTTCAGCTCGTCGATCAGCAGCCATGCACGCCGGTACGACATGCCGAGGCTGCGCGCCGCAGCCGAGATCGAGCCGTATTCGCGCACGGCCTCCAGCAGTTCGACTTTGCCCGGCCCGAGCGCAACAGCGTCGCCGCTGCGGATACGCATTCTGAAGCGCACTTCGGGGCGCGGTTTCGCGGATTTTGTCGGGGGGCTTGGTTTGGTTTTCACGGTATCAGCCATGCGCGAAAGCATACACGAACCGCCTCGCGCTGCCATCCTGGCTGAATGGCCTTCAGGGGTGGCCGGGAAAGCAATGTCCATAGTCTTCGCAGCCCGGGCAACCGGGCGCCGGGCCGGGCTGAAGCCCTAAGGAAAGCGCACGTTGCTGGGCGAGGAATTTCTTCCAACGCAGATTATCGACATTCAGCAACACGAGCGCGGGGAAATAGCGCGTCAGCATCCATGTGACTTCTTCCCGGCCCGCAAGACCGAGGTCGCGCCACAGGTGATCCGGCCGCAAGCACGCATGAGCGATGATTGAGGCGAGGCAGCGCACGTCGTTCGTGTCGACGGCGGCGCTGGCATACGTGAGCAGCAGCGCATGCAGCGTTTCGACGAATGTCGCGTGTTCGCTGGTGTCGACGGGTGGCAATCCAGGCAAGGATGCAAACACGGGCGCAGGTGCGTGCACAAAGTGCCGCTCCAGTAGCGCGCGCCACGCGGGCTGAGGCAACCCAAGCAGGGTGAGTTCGTCCCGGACGTCGCGCGCGGCAATCAGCCTGGCGAACAATTGCGTATCGGGTGACGCGGCGTCCGTGGCCGCGGCGAGCCACTTCGCCGTGCGCTCGGCAACCCGCGCATCAAGCGACACAAACAGCGGTTCGCGGCTGGGCGCGGCAGGTTCCGCAACAGGCGAAGGCGGTTCGTCAGACATGGCGGCGGCACGATGAAGAAAATCGAACCATATTACGCCCGTCATTCGAATCACCTACGCCAAAGGCTTCAAAACATGCGCCTCGATACGCGCGAGCCGTTTGACGTGGCGTGGCGCGGGCAGAATGTCCGAACCGGAAAACAGAATCGGCGCACCGTCTTCAGCATTTAGCGCGCGGCCATCGCATCCGTAAGCAACCAGCACGTTCTCGCCGACCGGCGTGTTGAACAGTTCATGCCACGAGAATGTCACGACGTAGCCATCGTGCCCCACCGCCACGAACACCGTACGCTTGAACTCGCCCGGCACCTCATTCGGCAAACCCGCTTCCGAGATCAAGGTCGTCAGACGCACACCGCGGTATGGCTCAACGCTGCGGATGAACCGATTCGTCGTGTAGCAACGCAGATCGAATGGCCTGGCTAGCACGCTTTCGTAACGCTTGAGCCGCTCGAGGTCGAAAGACAGCGTCCGCTGGAACCGTCCACTCAGGACAAGCGCGCTTTCAACGGCAGGCGCGGCAATCACATTCACACTATCCATACGCGGTTATCTCCAGCATTGAGGCCTGAGCGGCTTGTTCACTCGTTATTTCCGTGTGTATATTACGCTGCGATAGACGCCTCGGTGCAAAAGCGTATCGATACGCAATATATCGCCAGGCATATCGGCCACTCCGCCGGCGTCGTCCACATCTATTGACCACACGGAGTGCGCAGCGACCCACAACGCAATGCGATGACGTCGTAATATAGCGCTCTTAATAACGTACCGGGGTTAATCGCATGATTCGCAAGCTGCTTGCTTCTTTCGTGGTCGCCGCCGGCCTGGCGACGGTCGCGCCCGCCTTCGCGCAGGACGACACGGTCAACGTGCTGTACGCCGGTTCGCTCGTCAATCTGATGGAGCGCAGCGTGGGGCCGGCCTTCGAAAAGGCCACCGGCCAGCACTTCCGCGGCTATGCAGCGGGCTCGAACAAGATCGCCAACGAGATCAAGGGCAAGCTGCGCCGCGGCGACGTGTTCATCAGCGCGAGCCCGAAGGTGAACACCAGCCTGATGGGTCAGGCGAACGGCGACCACGTCACGTGGTACGTGAACTTCGCCGAATCGCCGTTGATGATCGGCTATAACCCGCAAAGCAAGTTTGCTGCGGACTTCAAGAACAAGCGCTGGGATCAGGTGTTGCAGGAGCCGGGCATCCGTATCGGCCGTACCGATCCGAAGCTCGATCCGAAAGGTGCATTCACCGTCGAGATGATGACCAAGGCCGCGGATCTGTACCATCAGACGGACCTTGTCGAGAAGACGCTGGGCGACGCGGAAAATCGCGAGCAGGTTTTGCCTGAAGAAACGCTGGTGGGCCGCCTGCAATCCGGCCAGCTCGATGCCGGCTTCTTCTATTCGACCGAAACGTCCGACCTGAAAATTCCGGCGCTCCGTCCGGCGCCCGAATTGCAGGCCAAAGCGAGCTACACGCTGACGATCCTCAGCGATGCACCGAACCATGCGGGTGCGAGCAGCTTCGTCGACTTCCTGCTGAGCGCGCAAGGCCGCGCGTTGCTCAAGCAACACGGCGTGGACGTCATCAAACCGACCGTTACCGGCAATGTGCAAGCCATGCCGCCTTCGGTGCAAGCCGTGATCGACGCCGCGCAATAAAGCGGTGGAACAGGCGGTGAAACAGGCGGTGAAGCGCTCCGCCGCGCGACCCCTGCTGTGGCTGGCCGCGCTGCTTGCCGTCTATTTGTGCGCGCCGTTTATCGCGAGCGTGCCGCAACTCGGCGCGGCCGATTGGCCGCATGTCGATTGGCGCGCGGTGTGGTCGGCGGTCGGCATATCGGCGGCGAGCGCCAGCGTGGCCTCGTTCGTGATTCTGCTCGGCGGCGTGCCGCTCGGCTATTTTCTGGCGCGCTCGAACTCGCGCAAGATGGCGCTGCTCGGCTTCGTCGTGCAGTTACCACTCGCCTTGCCGCCACTCACGAGCGGCGTGCTGCTGCTGTTTCTGCTTGGGCCCTATAGCTGGGTCGGCCGCTTCACCAGCGGGGCGCTAACAGATTCGTTTGCCGGCATCGTGCTCGCGGAAATCTTCGTGGCCGCGCCCTTCCTGATCATCGCCGCGAAATCGGCGTTCACCGCCGTGGACCCCGTGCTCGACGACGTGGCCGCGACGCTCGGCCATCATGCAAGCAGCCGCTTCTTCCGCGTAATGTTGCCGGTTGCCTGGCCGGCGATTCGCGCGGGACTTGCGCTGGCGTGGTTGCGTGCGTTCGGCGAATTCGGCGCGACGGTGATGGTGGCCTATCACCCCTATTCGCTGCCGGTGTACACGTACGTCGTATTCGGTGGCCAAGGCCTGCCGGCGATGATGCCCCTGCTGCTGCCGACGCTCGCGATTGCGATTGTCTGCGCGGCGTTGTCGATTTATAGCCTTCGGCAGAAAACCTCGTTTGAACAAACCGAAAACGGCGACGACTCGCTGGAACCCGGCACGGATCTGACGGCACGCCGGGGCGAAACTTCCGATCGTCGTCTAGCCTTTCATTTGCAGCGCCGCTTGGGCGCGTTCGAACTCGACATAGCGTGGACGCCTGCCACGCGACGGCTTGCGATCATCGGCCCGTCGGGCTCCGGCAAATCACTGGCATTACGTCTGATTGCAGGGCTCGAATCCAACGCATCCTGTTCCGTTCGGCTCGGCGCAACTGACTTGAGCGCGCTGCCGCCCGAGCGCCGCCAGATCGGTTATATGCCGCAAGATTACGGTTTGTTCCCGCACATGACGGTGGCGCAGCAACTCGCGTTTCCCGTCGACGCCGATGCAGCCAGCGCACGTTACTGGCGCGATCATCTCGGCCTCGCGCAACTGGTTGCGCGCTTGCCGCATCAATTGTCGTTCGGTCAGCGGCAACGTGTGGCGCTGGCGCGGGCGCTCACGCGTCATAGCGAATTGCTGCTGTTCGATGAGCCGTTCGCTGCACTCGATACGCCGCGGCGGCGTCGCTTGCAACAGTCGCTGCGGGCGTTGCAGCGCGAGATTGCGGCGGTGACCATCATCGTCACGCACGATCCCGACGAAGCGGCTTTACTTGCCGACGAGGTTCTGGTTGTCGAACAGGGGCGCGTGCTGCAGGCGGGTTCCATCGATGGGGTGTTCGAACGGCCGGCTTCGATGCGGGTTGCCGAATTGCTCGGTTTGCACAACGTCGGCGAAGGTTTGATGGCCGCGCCTGGGCGAGTTGAGATTGGCAATGGGTTGACGATCGCGACCGGAGATAGCGGTTTTGCTATTCCTGCCGGGCAACGGGTGATGTGGCGCATCTCGTCCCACGCCGTGGTTATTTCGTCCGGTGGCCCCTATGCCGGCATGGTCGATGCGGTTGAGTTACGTCGCGGCGAGCGGTATGTCCGCCTGAATATCGCGGGGGTGCGCTTCGACATCGCGAACGAAGATGCCCGGTTGCGGGAAGGCAGCCCTTGCCGGATTGATATTGACGGTTCCGGCGTGTCGGTCTGGATTGTGAGCTGACGCGTCGTTTGGTTTGGCTCTGGCAGCGGCATGACGGCCCGGCCTCCGCCGTTGCCGGAAACAGACATCCGTCTAAGCCTCACCCGCGTGAGCCCTCTTCCGGACTTCGGAAAACGCCATATCCACGAGCAGTTTTCCAGAATCGAAAACGGTGACGAGCGCCTCGTCCCAATCCCCTTCAACAGTGCGGTCATCCCACACCACCGGCAACGTCACCGTCCGATACTCGCCTGTGTGACGGTTCACCAGCAACGTAAGCCGCCCTTTCATCGACCGCTTGCCTGCATCCGTGACCGGGTCCTTGTGTACGTCATGCCATTCGTCCCCAAGCCGGATGGCCGAACACTTCATGGCGAACCGCTGTGTATCGCGGTTGATCTGCTGCAACAAAGCGCCCCCCATGCCGAAGACGATGTTGTCGGCCGCAAAGCCGGCCTCATCCATGCCCGCCAGGATCGCCTCGATCGAATCCGGATTCACGCCATCGCCCTGAATCACGCGCACGTGATTGAGCACGCGCCGCCCCTTGCCGTTCACCGTCGAGCCGAACGACGCCTCGAGCGCCCGCATGGTCTGCAGGACAATCGTCAGCGGATCGCCGGAGTCAGGCCGGATCACCAGCGTGCCGCCAGAATCGAGCACCGCCTGCTTTAACTCCGTGCCCCATACCTCGAGCGCGGCGAACAGGTCGTAGGAATCGGACACCACCGAAACGATCGCCCCCGGCTTGCCGAACTTCTCGATCATGTTGCGGAATGCGTCGGTTTCACGCTCGCGCCCCCATGATGTGATCGTGCTGTGCTCCGCGGCCGGCACCGAAAACGCCGCCATTGGCTCGTTGTAGTAGTGGTTCGCCGCAACCACGCCAAGCACCGTGTCCGAGCCCATGAAGCTGACAAGATGCGCCGAGCCGCCAATCGCCGCCGACTCCGCGCTCGACACCCCGCGCGCGCCGAAATCGTGCAGTTTGAATGGCAACTGCGTGAGGTCGTCGCTGCTTTTCTCCAGATACGCGCGGATCGTATTGCGCAGATGCCAGCTTTGCGTCGCGACTGTAATCGGATACCACACGCGCATCAGCATCGTTTCCAGATACGAGGCCAGCCAGAACACCTGCGGATCGTCGCATTCGACCGTAACCAGAACGTTGTGCGTGGGCACGACCGAGCCTTCCGGCACCGCGCGAATCCGCACCGGCAGATAGCCGTCGTAGTGTTCGACGATGTAACGCCAGCCGGCTTCGTTGAACGGTTCGCCATGCGCCGTGAAAAACGCCTTCGCCTGCTCGATCATCCCGGCGGTAATGGGGCGGCACAGATACTCCTTGATCAGCATCTGAAGGCCAAAGAACAGCGTGCGGTCATAACGTCCGCCGCGCGACTCGATGTATGAAAACATCGCCGACGCTTCCGGCGGATATTGCAGGTAGTGCGACGCCTTGTACGAATCCGTGTTGAGGATCGGATTGGACAGGATCGACGCCATGTCGATGAACGGATTTATATCGTTTTGCATGGATGATGTTGCGCTCGTGCGGATCGCTCAAAGGTAATCAGGCGGGTTGGGTTTTTGCCGTTGATCGCCGCTCATTGCGGCTTGCACCGTAAGAATAACTACACGATACACCGTCAAAACACGCCCGGAATCACCCTGAACCGCACCTTACCTCTGTACGTCCGATACCGCTCGTCGTCGGACAGGAGCCGCTCCTCCCGCACAATGCGTCCTACCTGCAGCGCAAACTGGCATCCGTAGACGATCACGTTCTGAATCCCGAAGTTCGCCAGCAAAAAACCAATGTCCGTCACGAAATACCCCAGGTACATGGGATGACGCACGAACCGGTAAGCCCCGCGGGAAACAACCCCGCGATTGGCGGGCAAAATGCCGAACGACCTGCGCAACGAGACCTTCGCGAACAATTGCCAGAAAATCCCCAGCAATTGCAACGACGCGCCGGCCGTCTCTGGAATAAGTTGAGTGCCGGGCGAAAGCCGCACAGCAAGAAAATAGAACGTGCCGCCCACCGAGCAGATGAAAGCGAAAGGCGTCCAGTCACGGTGGATGGGCACCCGCGCGAATAGCGACAACCCCAAGGTCATGAACGCACTTACCACGAGCAGCAGCAAGGTGATCCGTGTGGGCGCCGCGAGCCATTGCTTGACCGCCGCGTAAGTGAAGATGCTCAACATGAGCGCCGCGGCAGCGCGTGCGAGGATTTCGGTCAACGCTTCGCGCATGCCGCCAGCCGGCGTCACGTCGTCCAGATCGTCTACGCGAGGTACTGCTCCCGCCGGATCGCCGTTCTCGGCATCCTGCAGACGGCCCGCACTATCGAATTCCCGTGAGGATGTGGTCTTTGTCATGGCATACTCATTTCGATATGCGAATTATTTTTCAAGCCCGCTGCATAAAGGCTTCCGGTCCGTCAGTGTCGCAGCGTAGCAGCCACACCAGCCGAATGTCCATATCATGCCACGCTCGCCCGAATTCAATTCCGGCGAGCGAGTCGCGGTGATCGGATTGGCTCAGTGCCCCGGCTTCAGTTGCGGCGGCACGGTCGGCCGCGCAGCGAACAGGCGGCCGAGCATCCCTTTGCGGGGCTCGGCGATGGGCGGCCACAGCATATCGGAGAGCAGGCGGATGCCTTGCGCCAGCGCGCTGTCGTGGGCGGAAGTGACGAGCGGCACACTGCGGTTGAGCGCCTCGTCGACCTGCTTTTCGTCACGCGGAAGCTGGTGCGCGACCTTCGCGCCGAGCGTCCGTTCGAGCGTCGGCAGGTTGATGCACGCGTTCTTGTCGTATTGATTCACCACAACCCGCACCTTGCCGGGCGGATAGCCCAATTCCTTGAAAATATCGAGCATCCGGCGGCCGCCGTGCAGGTAAAGCAGGTTTTGCCGCACCACCATGCAGATTGCATCGCTGTGATCGAGTGCATGGATCGTCACCGAATTGAGGCTTTGGCCGATGTCGATCAGCACCGCGTCGTACCGCTCGCGCGCCAGCGTGAGAATCTGCTTCAGTTGCTCGGGCCGCAGTTCGGCGGCCTTCAGCGGGTCGCCGGCCCCCGCCAGCACGTCGAGGTTCGCGTGGACGTGCATCACGCAGGCGTCCAGCAAAGCGGCGTCGAGCTGGTCGATCCGCGAGCACAGATCGAAGAGCGTCGCGGGTGGCGGTTTGTTGGCCATGAGCAGGCTGGCGTCGGCGAATTGCTGGCTGAGATCGATCAGCAACACGCGCCTGTCGCGCAGTGCGGCGAGCGACCACGCGAGATTTACAGCGATCAGCGTGGTGCCGCTGCCGCCCTTGCACGATGCGAACGAGACGACCCGCCCGGCACGGCGCACGCCCGCACTTTTTTTCGCGGCGATATGCGTGAGCACGGTGGCGATCTTGTATGCATCCAACGGCCATGACAGCACATGCCGCACGCCGACGCGCATCGCCGCGGTCAGCAAAGCAGCGGACGGCGCCTGCGTAACCAGAATGCAATGCAAAGCAGGCGAGCAGGCCAGCGCCTCCTCGACGCCGTCCAGCTCGTGCGCGCTCAGATCGACGTCGTCGACGATCAGCAGGTCGGCGCTCCTGATTGCGCGGGCGTGCGTGCGCAGTTGCCGCGCCGTGCAGTAAGCGGTGCGCAGGCGATACTCCAAGCCGCTTTCTTCGAGGCGCGCGACGATATGCGGCATGCGCTCGGCGCTGGACGAAATCAGGAAGATGTCGATCATGTCGGGTCTCCGCCGGACTAAGGCCTTCCCGTAGGCAAGGCCGCATCGATAACAGTCGACATTCAGGTGTAGTCGTCGGGATCGGATTGGTAGATATCCAGAGCCCGATCGTGGCCTCGTTCGGTCGAAACCGGGATCTCGTAGATCGCCTCGCGCAATACGTCGCGTTGGATCTCGGCCTGAGCCTTGCGTTTCATCGCCTCGGCGATCACCAGCGTGAGCAGGTCGGCCGACGGCGCGGCGAACAAGGGTCGCTGCCGCGCAAAGTGAAGTTGGTAGGAGAAACCGGCGCCGTGCGCCGTGGTGTGCTGGTCCAGCCGCAATGCAACCGGCTTGCTGATCGTTTTCATGACACCCCCCGCTTGATTCCGCTTGATGGGCCATTCAAGGCCGTATCCAGGTAAGCCGTGCCCGCGCTAGTGCGCGGGCACGGCGCCCGGTTCACCTCGTAGCGTGCGCCCCTCTATGGAGACTCAGGCCGTTCCTCCCCGCTTCTTCGCGCCGGCCGGTCCTTACCGTGCGCTGCCCCTTCCCTGTTTTGTACGTCGCGTGCCCGCAAATTGCCCGAGCGCGGTGCCTGTCATTCTTGCGGTCGACTTCGGCCATCCATTTCGGCCGTCGACTTCGAGTCCGTCCAATATGACGGAAAAAGTGGCGAGGTCAGTGCTTCACGTTGTCCGGTGACGAATGGCCGATACCCCGTATCGATCATTCACCCCGTTTTTTTTGACATCCGTTTTTCAGTGGCCCCGCCGCACCCTCGCAAGACACATCGGCTTCCCCGGCCGTGCTCACGAAGACTATGTTTGCCGCCGGGCTCCGGCTGCTGCTTCCCCGAGCCTCAGAAACCAGGCGGCAACGCATTTCCTTGTGAGGCTCCTATTGCAATGGCTGTGCCATGCACCTTCAATCCCTTGTCGCACCGTGATTTTCGCTGCAACGCGTCTCGCCGGACCCGGCCTTTCGTCACACTTGATTCGGATTCGACACGCGAGGGGTTCACCCGCTAACGCAGTGCGGAAGGATCTCCCTGTTTGCAGGACCGGACGCTCGCTTCTTCGGACCACGTCCGGCCGCGCTTTGCGGCGTAGCCCGGTCAAATATGCCGATGCTTCGGGCCACGAAGCAGCCTTGGCAGCCGCTGCCCAATGTGTCGCAAGCTTGAGACACGGTGATTCGACGGCGCGGCATCCGTGGCACGCATGACCGCCATGCGATTTGCAATCGCTATGTGGGATTCCGCACATAGTCGCGGTTGCCCCACCATTTTTGAACGGCAAGCACGCACATCAAAGCGGGAAAAACGTTTCTGAATCCAGATTTGTTTGTATGGCGCTCGAAAGCGCTTTCGCTTATCGTTAAGCCATGCGCCACGTAGAGCGCCTCTGTCAGACCACAAGGCGAAACACGGCTTTTGTGATTCGGGGATGAAATAGTCGGGCGGTTTCAGCGTTGAACGCTGTTCTGCTAGCTGTCCGAAGTGCAGCGGCTCACGCCGCCGCATGCCCCCGCCATTGCCGCTACCGTGAAATTGTCATTGCCGGTCTGTCCAGTTCGTCGAAGAGCAGTTCTGAGAGCCGCAACAACCCGGGGGTCACATGAACACGACTTGCACGCCTGCCGACACCGAACGCACCGTTCTATACGTGGCGAACTCGCCCGATCGGGATCTGGCCAGCTTCCTGGCCGTATCCGGCTGGCAAGCGGTGCACGCCAAAAGCACGGCAATCGCCGAACGCATGATCGAGCGCGACAACATCAAGGTCGGCCTCGTCGAATTGCCCGGTGACTGCACGTCCCAGCATTTGTCCGCTCTCGCCTCCTGCATGCGCCGCGTCGAAACCAATTGGGTCGCGCAGATCGCGCCGGGCCAGTCGGACGACGAACTGGTCAGCCGCTTCATCCTCGATTATTGCTTCGATTTCGTGACCCGGCCCTGGCTGAACGAGCGGCTGGTATTCGCGCTCGGCCACGCGCACGGGCTGTCGAGCCTGCGGCATCCGCCGACCGCCCCCGAGCCTTCGCTCGGCCGGCACGGCATGGTTGGGCAATGCGAGGCAATGCAGCAGTTGTACCGGCGCATCGACAAATGCGGCGTGACCGACGCGCCAGTGTTCGTCGCCGGCGAATCGGGCACCGGCAAGGAACTGACCGCCCGTGCGATTCATGAGCGCTCGCCGCGCGCCGGCCGGGCGTTCGTCGCGATCAATTGCGCGGCCATTCCGCCGAGCCTGCTGCAAGCCGAATTGTTCGGCCACGAGCGCGGCGCCTTTACCGGCGCCTTGCAACGCAAGATCGGCCGGATCGAAAGCGCCAATGAAGGCACCCTTTTTCTGGATGAAATCGGCGACATGCCGCACGAATGCCAGGCGGTGCTGCTGCGCTTCCTGCAGGAAGGCACCATCGAACGGCTGGGCGGCAATGGGCAAATCAACGTCGACGCACGGGTGATTTCGGCGACCCACGTCGATCTGGACAAAGCCGTCGAAGACGGCCGCTTCCGCGCCGACCTGTATCACCGCCTGTGCGTGCTGCGGCTCGTCGAGCCGCCCTTGCGCGAGCGCGGCGGCGACATCAAGCTGCTCGCCAACTATGCGCTCAGCATGTACCGGCAGGACGGCGCGCGTAAATTGCGCGGGCTGTCGAGCGACGCGATCGTCGCCATGTCGAACTATCCGTGGCCGGGCAATGTACGCGAGCTGATCAACTGCGTGCGCCGGGCCGTGGTGATGAGCGAGGGCCGCTTTATCACGGCAAGCGACCTCGGCCTGCCGGAATCCGACAACGGACCGGCCGTGACGCTGGCGGAGATCCGCAGCAAGGCCGAAAAGGACGCCATCGAGCACGCGTTGCAGCGGCACGGCTACAAATTGTCCGAGGCCGCGGCCGAACTCGGCATTTCGCGGGCCACGCTGTATCGCCTGATGCACGCGAGCCGGCTGCATCAGGACCCGGCGGCCGGACGCGCGTCGCACGCCGACGGCGGTGCGGATGCCGACGACGAGGCAGAGCGGCAGGCGCCTTCGCTGGTTTGACCTCGCTGGTTTGGCCTCGCTGGTTTGACCTCGCTGGTTTGACCTCGCTGGTTTGACCTCGCTGGTTTGACCTAAGACCGCCTGAACGGGCAAACCCCGGCAAATATTGCCGCGACCGCGCCGCCTGGCGCGGCTCGGCCGGCCTTGCGTCGTAACCGCCTATCGGTTCTCCCTTGGCGTTGCTATGCTGAAAGCCGTTCATCCACCCTGGAGTGGACTTGGCCGATCAGCACGCCCCGGCGCTCGTGCGCCGCCCTTCCTCCACGCTCCCCGCCCAGGCGAGCCCGTGCGACGCGCTCGCCATCCACACTCAGCCCCTCAGCTTCGATCACCCGTGCCGGCGCAAAAAGCTCGCACTCGCCGCGACCATCCTCGGTTCGAGCATGGCGTTCATCGACGGCTCCGTGGTCAACGTCGCGCTGCCGTCGATCCAGACCGAACTGGGCGCGAGCGTCGCGGCGATCCAGTGGGTCGTCAACGCGTATCTGCTGTTTCTCGGTGCGCTGGTGCTGGTGGGCGGCTCACTGGGCGACAAGCTCGGCCGGCGCACTGTGTTCATCGCGGGAATCGGCTTGTTCACGCTGGCCTCGATCGGCTGCGGCCTGGCGCCTGGCGTCGGCGCCCTGATCGCGGCGCGCGCCGCGCAAGGCATCGGCGCGGCGCTGCTGGTGCCGAGCAGTCTCGCCATCATCGGCGCGGTATTCGACGACAAGGAGCGCGGCAAGGCGATCGGCACCTGGGCCGGCGTGGGCGCGATCACGTCGGCGGTCGGGCCGGTGGCGGGCGGCTGGCTCGTCGATGCGTTTTCGTGGCGGGCGATTTTCTTTCTGAACGTACCGATTGCGTGCGCAACCATCGCGCTGGCGGTCGTCGCCGTGCCGGACAGCCGGCAGGAAAAAGACCCATCGCACCTGGACCCTGCGTCCAAAGGACTAGCGCTGCCCAGGCTCGACTGGCCGGGCGCCGCCACAGCCGCCGCAGGGCTCGCCGCGTTGACCTACGGCCTGACCATCGCCTCGGCGCGCGGCTTCGGCGACCGCTGGGTGCTGGCGTCGATCCTCGGCGGCCTCCTGGTGCTGTCCGGTTTCGTCGTGCTCGAAGCGAAGACCCGCAATCCGATGATGCCGCTCGACGTGTTCCGTTCGCGTGACTTCGTCGGTGCGAATCTCGTCACGCTGCTGCTTTACTTCGGGCTGGGCGGCGCGCTGTTCTTCCTGCCGTTCACGTTGATCCGCGCGTATGGCTATAGCGCGACCGAGGCAGGCGCCGCTCTGCTGCCGGTGCCGGTCACGATCGGCCTGTTGTCGCGCTTCACCGGTGGCCTGACGAGCCGATACGGCGCACGGGCCCTGCTGGGCATCGGGCCGGTGATCGCGGCGGTCGGCTTTGCGATGCTCGCGCTGCCCTGGGTCCGCGGCGAATATTGGCGCGGCTTCTTTCCGGCGCTCGTCGTGCTCGGGCTCGGCATGACGATTACCGTCGCACCGTTGACGACGACAGTGATGACATCCGTCTCCGCCGCCCGCACGGGTGTCGCCTCGGGCATCAATAACGCCGTCGCCAGGGTGGCGAGTCTGCTAGCGATCGCAGTGCTCGGGATCGTGTTCGTGTGGTCGCACGATGCGGCGCTCGACGCGCGGCTCGATGCGTCGAACGTGCCGCAAGCGGCGCGTGAGACGGCACGGTTGACGCAAGGCACGATGAATGCGAGTTCGGCGCCGCCGGGCGCAACGGACGCGACGACACGAGCCGAAGTAGCGCGCGCGCAAGCCGAGGCACTCGGGGTTGCCTTGCGGGCGGTAGCGCTGGTATCGGCGATGTGCGCACTGGCCGGCGCGGCGCTCGCGGTGTTGACGATCCACGAGGCTAGCGGAAAAACAGCCGCGCGAGGCTAAGGAGTGAGCCTCGAGACACGGCGCCGCTTGCGATCTGCGCGGGCTTTCATACCGCCATTGAACGCGGCCATTAAATGCCGCGCGCGCCGCTCAACGACAGTTCAGACAGCAGTGAAACGTCGCAGTCGAGCAGTCTCCATACTGATACTCACCTGCTTCTAACAACCGCACCCGATCGGGAGCTTGCACATGACAATTACCTGCTTCATCCGCTATCAGATCGACGCATTCCAACGCGATGCCTTCAACGACTACGCTCGCAACTGGGGCCGCATTATTCCGCGCTGCGGCGGCCATCTGATCGGCTACTTTCTGCCCCACGAAGGGACCAACGACGTCGCCTGGGGATTGATCGCGTTCGACAGCCTCGCCGCGTACGAAACGTATCGGGCGCGGCTGCGCTCCGACGCCGAAGCACGGGAAAATTTCCTGTTTGCGCAGACGAAGCGCTTCATTCTGCGCGAGGAGCGCACCTTCACCGAGGCGGTTGAAGGCACGCTCGGCGTGGCGGCAACGGACTCGGTGGAAGCAACGGAATAGGCATTGCCGGGCCTGAGCGCCCCTATGGTGCGGAGCCAGTGCGCTTTCGCGCCAGCCCTTTTGCCGACGCAGCGCCGCGCGTGGCTGCGTCCGCGCATGGCCGCCTGTCACACGGCGCCTGCCGCCTCAAGCCGCGCGATCTTGCGCGCTACGCCGTGGACGGCGCCCCTGCCAGGCAAGCTTTCTGCTACCTGACGTTACAATTCGGACCAACTGGCCGAACCTCCGCGTGAACACCGATAGCCGCCGCGGATGGAACTTGTACGACTCAACGCGTGTCGGTCCAAGGTCACGCCGCCGCATCGACCCACGCGTCCCGGCATCGCCGTCCGCACCTGGTACCCCGCCTTACACCCTATGCGCAAAAAACTCCACGCCTGGCTTGTCATTTTTCTCCTCCTGAGCGCCTCGCCGGCCTTTGCCGCCGCGGCGCAACCCGCCACCTCCGCATCAGCGGCATCCGGCGCCGCGCCCACCCTGACGCCCGAGCAGGCCCGCCAGGCCCTCAGCGTCCTCAATGACCCGACACGCCGCGCGCAAGTCAGCGACACGCTACAGGCGATCGCCGCAGCGGGCGCACTCAGCGCACCACCTGCCTCTGCGGCCGCGGCTGCGTCGGCACCCGCTGCGGCCAGCAGCGCCAGCGCGCTCGTCCCAGCCGCCTTCCAGTCCAATGGCCTCGCCTCGCAACTGGCGCGTCAGGGCGCGCATTGGGCCGTGCACCTCGGCAAGTCATTGCGCAGTTCCGTCGCCGCGCTGCTCGACGCCGCTTCGGTGCGTGCCTGGTGGCATTGGCAATCGACCAACCCGCAAGCGCGCGGCGTGCTCGGCCAGGTCGCATGGTCGCTGCTCGCGGCACTGCTGCCCGCGCTCGCGCTTGAATGGCTCGCGCGCCGCCTGTTGCGCCGCGCGTACACGGCCCTCGCCGCGCGCCGCGAACGTGGCGATGAAGACGGTGCATCGCAAGCCGACCTGCCAGTCGACGTCCAGCCGCAACCGGCCGATGCGCCGAATGCCGCGCCGCCGCTGCCAGTTTCCCCGGCATCGCCCGATGCAACGGCACAGGCGGCGAAACCCGGCGCGCCCATTACGACGCCTACGCCCGCCACTGGCACCACCGGCAAAGCCACCGAGGCCAAAGGCGAGCAGAAGGCCGTGCATCACCTGACGCTGCTGCAGCGCCTGCCGCGCGCGCTCCTGACGATGGTGCTGCGCCTGTTGCCGCTGGCGGTGTTCGTCGGCGCAGCGAGCGCGCTGATGTCGATCTTCACCGAGGACGGCACGCCGCAAGACCGCGCGCTCGATTCGCTGATCGACATCTACGTGCTGTGCCGCCTGATTGTGATAGTCAGCGGCTTCTTCCTGCAGCCGAGCGCGCCGCGCCTGCGCCTGTTGCGCATGAGCGATGCGTGGGCCGTTTTCGTGCAGCGCTGGATTGTACGGATCGTCGCCGTGGTCGGCGCCGGTTCGGCGATCGCGGAGATCGCACAGTCGCTCGGCCTGAACGACGCGGCGCATCTCGCGCTCATGAAAGTGGTCGCGCTCGCCGGCCACATCATGATCTCGATTCTGATTTTGAAATGCAGGAAGCCGGTCGGCGAATTGATCCGCAGGCGCTTTGCCGCGAGCGAATCGCTGCAAATGTTCGGCAACGCGCTCGCCGATGCGTGGGCAGGGTTCGCGGCCTTCGTGGTGATGGCGCTGTGGTTCGTCTGGGCGCTCGACGTGCAGAACGGCTATCGCACCCTGCTGCATCTCGGCGGCATTACGCTGGCGATTCTGGTGGGCGCGCGGGTCGTCGCGATCGTGATTTTTGGCGCCATGGCGCGGCTATTCAACGTACAGGGCGACGCGGAGAAGTCGCTCGTGCAACAGCATGCCTACCGCTATTACCCGCTGGTGCGGCGGGTCGTCGCGTGGATCATCGGCATCGTCACCGCGCTGGCGCTGCTGCAGGTTTGGGGCGTCGACGTGGGCGAGCTGTTCCGGGCCGGTTCGATCGGCCATCGGCTGGCTTCGGCGCTGGTCACGATCGGGGTCGCCGCGGTGATCGCGCTGGTGGTATGGGAAGGCGCCAACGTGTCGATCGAACGGCGGCTGGACCGCTGGACCACCAGCGGAGACCTCGTGCGCGCCGCACGTCTGCGTACCCTGCTGCCGATGCTGCGCAGCGCGCTCTTTTGCGTGATCGCGCTGGTGGTGGTACTCACTGGCCTGAGCGAACTCGGTGTGAACATCGGGCCGCTGCTGGCCGGCGCGAGTATTTTCGGCGTGGCGCTCGGCTTCGGCTCGCAAAAGCTGGTGCAGGATTTCATCACCGGCATGTTCCTGCTGATGGAAAACGCCATGCAGGTCGGCGACTGGGTCACGCTCGCGGGCGTATCCGGTACGGTTGAATATCTGTCGATCCGCACCGTACGCTTGCGCGGTAGCGACGGTTCGCTCTTCACCGTGCCGTTCAGTTCGGTCACGACGGTGAACAACACCAATCGCGGACTCGGCAATGCTGCGGTGAAAGTGAATATCGTGTTCGGCGAGGACGTCGATCTGGCGATCGCCACGCTGAAGGAAATCGGCGCCGCGTTGCGCGAAGACGAGAAGTTCAAGGACGGCATCCTGTCCGACTTCAGCTTCTGGGGCGTGGATGGCGTGGATGGTTCAGCGGTCACGCTGGCCGGCCAGATCCAATGTCGCGACACCGCGCGCTGGGGCGTGCAGCGCGAATTCAACCGGCGCATTCTCGACCAGTTCAGCGCGCGCAGCATCGAGATCGCGAACCCGCAGCGGCATCTGCTGACGTGGGACCCTGAGAGCGTACCGGCCCAAGTCGAATCGAACGGCGCAGCGGATGACGGTCCCAACGCTGCAGCGAAAGGCAAACCGCCTTCAACGGCGCCTGCCGGCACCTCGCTGAAAGCGGCGGCCGGCAAGGCCGACGCACCGGTTGAAGATCAAGTGCCGGTCGACCCTAAGCCGGCCGGTGGCCCAGGAACGCCAGCAAATCCTGGTTCAACTTCTCCGCATGAGTGAAGTACAGGCCGTGGCCGGCGCCTTCATAGACGTTCAGTGAAGCGCCTTGGATCAGCGCCGCGGTCGGCCGTCCGGTGAGCTCGAGCGGAGCAGAGGCGTCCCGGTCACCTTGCACGACCAGCGACGGCACCCGGATGCGGGCCAGCTCCGCGCGGAAATCGGTGATGGTCTGGATACGGGCGAGTTCGAGCATGGCCTGATGCGAGGTCTGCAGCATCATGCGGATCGTCCAGTCCAGCGGCGCGCGCGACACACCTGGGCCGAAGTACGGTGCGGCATTCGCCTCGATCCAGTCGGGGAAGGAACGGCTCAGCGCGAGGCGGCCCTGCTCGAACAATGCGGCGTCGATCCCGTTGGGGTTGTCTTCGGTTTTCAGCAGATATGGCGTCGCCGCGGGCGCGATGAACGCAATCCGGGCCACGCGTTCCGAACCGTGCCGCGTCAGATAACGCACCACTTCGCCGCTCGCGATCGAATGTGCGACCAGTGTCACGTTGGTCAGATCGAGTGTGCTGAGCACGCTGTCGAGATCGTCGGCGAGCGTGTCGAAGTCGTAGCCACGCCCGGGATCGCTCGAACGGCCGTGGCCGCGGCGGTCATACGCGATGCAGCGGCAGCCGAGGCGCGACAGCGGTTCCATCTGATAGGACCACATGTCGGAATTCAAGGCCCAGCCGGACAGGAACACGAGCGGCGCGCCTTGCCCCCAATCGCGATAGAAAAGGCGCGTGTGATCGGCGGTGCGGATCGTATTGGGATCGTCGGTGAGATACGGTGCGGTCGCGTTCATGGAAGCATCCTTACCTTGGGTCGGAATCGTCGTGCCGTGCTGCCACTTTGCCTGGCGGATGTAGGCAGGTCGATTACCTGAGAGGTAAAGAGATGGGCTTGCAAGCCACCGACGAGGCGCTTATTGCAGCGGCTTATTGCAGCGGCTTATTGCAGCGGCTTATTGCATTGGCTTATTGCACCTGCCACCAGCGCGGCAACAAGCGCCGCACTTCCGCCCGCCGATACCGGTCATCGATCAGATGCACCACACCCTGATCCTGCTCCGTGCGAATCACGCGGCCAGCGGCCTGCACGACCTTCTGCAAGCCCGGATACAGATACATGTAGTCGTAGCCGTTGCCGAACTTCGCCTCCATCGTGCGGCGCATCTGCTCGTTGACGTCGTTCATCTGCGGCAGGCCGAGCGTCGCGATGAAGGCGCCAATCAGTTGCTGCCCGACCAGATCGATACCCTCGGAGAACGCGCCCCCTAGCACCGCGAAGCCGACGCCCTGGTTCATGGTGCGAAAGCGCGCAAGGAACGCGTCGCGCGCCGCCTCGTCCATGCCCTGTTCCTGTGCCCATACCGGCAGTTCGGGATGACGCGAGCGCATCAACCCCATCACCTGTTGCAGATACTCGAAGCTGCTCAGGAACCCGAGATAATTGCCCGGCTGCGCGGCGTACTGCTTTGCGATCAGATCGACGATGGGTACGAGCGAGCGTTCGCGATCCCGCCAGCGCGTGGATACGTTGCCGGCCACCCGCACCTGCAACTGCTCGGCGCGGAACGGTCCTTCAACGTCCAGCCAGTTCGTCTGCTCCGGCAGACCCAGCGTGTCGCGATAGAAATGATGCGGATTGAGCGTGCCTGAAAACATCACTGTGGTGCGCGCGGCCGCGTAACGCCCCGCAAGAAACGGCGCCGGGATCACGTTGCGCACGCACAGCGTGCTGCTGCTTTTGTCGCGCGGCGCGTAGCGATCCGCGGTGAGCGTGATGTCGAAAATCGAATGCTCGCCGAATTGCTCCGCCAGCGCGACGAAGTGCATGGCGTCGAAGAAAAATCGCAGCGATGCTTCGTCGATCGAAAGCGGCGCTTCGGCGAGTTGATCCGTCACCGCGCCGATCAGATTCTGTGCGGCCGAAAGCAGTTTACCGGGGACGTCGGGGTAGACCTGATACGCGTCGGTCTGGGCGCGCTTGACGGCGTTCCACTCGCGCTGAAGCCGCTCAAGCGGCTTCTTCAATGTCGCAGGCGCGGTTTTGCGGGCGAGCCGGAACGCCGCCTGATCGAGCGACGCGCTGTACATGCGCCGTGCCCGCTCGAGCAGGTTGTGCGCCTCGTCGACCAGCACGCCGACGCGCCACTGATTGATCTGCGTGAGCGCGTACAACATCGCGCTGCTGTCGTAGTAGTAGTTGTAGTCGCCGACCACCACGTCGGACCAGCGCGCCAGTTCCTGCGCGAGATAGTACGGGCAGACGTCGTGCTGGAGCGCCGCTTCGCGCACCGACACCCGGTCGAGCCGCGGGCCGGCCAACGCCGCGCTGCGGGCCGCGTCGAGCCGGTCGTAGAAGCCGCGTGCAAGCGGACAGGACTCGCCGTTGCAAGCCTTGTCGGGATGCTCGCAGGCCTTGTCGCGTGCGACCAATTCCAGGGTTCTCAGCGGCAAGCGCCCAGAAGTCAACTCGGCGCTTCGATGGAGCGTTTCGATCGCATCGAGGGCAAGCGCGCGGCCCGGCGTCTTCGCGGTCAGGAAGAACACGCGGTCGATCTGATCCGACGCACACGCCTTGAGCAGCGGAAAAATCGTCGCCAGTGTTTTGCCGATGCCGGTCGGCGCCTGCGCCATCAAGGGCTTGCCGTCACGCGCCGCGCGATACACCGACACCGCAAGCTCGCGCTGACCACTGCGGAACTGGCCATGCGGAAACTGCAACGCACCGAGCGCGGCATTGCGCGCGGCGCGATGGGCCTCTTCCTGCACAGCCCAATCGAGAAAGCGCTCGCATTGCTCGACGAAGAAAATCTCCAGCTCACGCGCCGTGTGCGTTTCGGTCAGCAAGGTTTCCTTCTGACTGCCGACATCGAAATACACCAGCGCGACCGTCAATCCGGCGAGCCCGAGGGCCTGGCACAACAGATGACCGTACACCAGCGCCTGCGCCCAATGCAGGGTGCGGTGATTGGCGGGCATCCGTTCGAGCGCGCCACGATGGGTCTTGATCTCTTCCAGCCGGTTCGACACCGGGTCGTAACCGTCGGCGCGGCCACGCACGGTCAAACCGCGATGCGTGCCGGTCAGCGTGACTTCGGCCTCATAGCCACTCGTGCGCCGCCCGGCGACCGTCACATGGCCGGCCATGCCTTCCAGCGAGGTAGGCGCGGGTGTGAAGCGCAGATCCAGATCGCCGCGCCGCGCGGTGAATTCGCACATCGCCCGGACGGCGACCACGTAGGTCATGGGGTGATCTCCGTCACGACTTCCGACGCGACGATCTCTTCATCGGCCCATCGCACGTCGAGCACGCGCACCGGCATGCCGTGCTGCGCGCAGTACGCGAGCCAGCGGATCTGGTTGTCCTGCAAGCGGTCGCCGGGGCCTTTCACTTCGATCAACTCATAGCGGCGCTCGGCCGGCCAGAACCGAATCAGGTCCGGCAGGCCCGAGCGGTTGCCGCGGATGTCACGCAGCAGACGCTCGAACCATAGTTTCAGATGCGCGGCAGGCAGGCAGTCGAGCGCCAACTCGACCAGTTCCGGCGTCAGCAAGCCCCAGAATACGAACGGCGATTGCAGACCCGCCTTGCTTTGCAGATGCCGCAGAATCGTCTCGCGATAGGCATTGCTGTCGAGTTGCGCAAGACACGCGGCGAATTGTTCCGCGCGGCGCGCATGAAAATCCGGCGCATGCAGATCGGCCGGTCCGCGCTGGAACGGATGAAAAAACGCGCCGGGCAGCGCCGCGAACACCGGCTCCCAGCACAGCAAGCCGAACAGCGAGTTAATCAGCGCGTTTTCGACGTAATGAACCGGCGCCGCGTCGCAAGTCAAATGATCGCGCGCGACGTATTCGACCGCTTGTGGCGCGTCTGGCCTCGGCAGCACCAGTGTGCGGCGCTCGACCGGCCGGGCGGCGGGCACACGCGGCACCCGCTCTCCGCGCTTGCGCTGCAAACGCGGCAACATGCGCTCGACGCGCTGCGCCTCCTCTTCGCTTTCAGGTTTGGCCGCGGCTTGCGAAGCGAGGGCGAAGGCTTCGTCGAATCGCTCGCTGCGTTCCAGCACACGCAAGCGCCGATGGCGCGCGCCGGGCCATGCGCAACGCTCATAGACCGCGAGCGCGGCGGCCCAGTTCTGCTGACGCTCGCAATGCTGGCCGATACGAAACAGCAGTTTCGCGCGACGCGTTTCGAGCCAGGGATTCGAGGTTTCGATGGCGGCAATTGCGGCGACGAGTTCGTCAATCGCCTCTGACTCCGCGTCACCCGTGGGGAGCCATTCCAACGCTTCACGGCACCCATGTAACGCAAGATAGACGTCGACGTCCGCGCGTTGCTGGAATGCGCGCGACGACGGCGCGAATGCAACCTTCTCGTACTGGAACACGCCGAGATCGGCAAGCACGAACTCCGACCAGTCCTGCTGCAAATTGCCGAAGAACATCAGGCGCAGACGCTCGCAAAGGGGCGCGATGGCGACGTGGAAGACGCGGTCGGTGGTCTGGCCGTGCCATGCGGACAACGGATGCGCGGCGGTGCCTCGTCCGTCACATTCGCCCTCGCCTTCGCCTTCGTAAAACGGCCGCAGCGTTTCCAGCAGATCGGGTTTGCGCAAGCCTTTCGCGCCAGGAATCAACGCGATGGCGTCCGCAAAGATCAGCAGCAACTCGGGGCGCGTGGTGAGCGCGAACAGATCGTCGAGCGTCAGGCCCGGTTCAGTGTCGACCCAACCGAGCACTGCCAGGGGCGCAACCGCCTGCAAAGGACAACCGATCTCGTCGTAAGAAAGACGGCTGGAGCGGAACAACGTGCCCTTGCGCATCAGCATGCGAACCAGCAACGCGCGCGAGGGCTGCGGCAAGGCGGCGAAATCGCGCAGGAAGCCGTGTTCGTGCGCGTCCAGCAGATCGTCGTAACGCTCGGCGAGCCACGCCAGCGCACGCTCGAAGTTCAGCAGGTAATAGGGGACATCAGAACGGAGGTCTGACGGAGCATCTGTCGCCACGGGGTTTTCATGAAACCTGTATGTTTATACAGTGATGATATCAAAATCCGTGGGAGAGACGGCTGACAATGCGGCAAGGGAGCTAGATTCCTTGCGGTGCCGCCACCCACATGCCAGCCTAGCCCGCGCCCGCCGCATAGAAGCTCGCCAGGTCCCGCTTGAGCGCATGCAACGCGACATCGTCGAGATAGATCATGTGCCCGGTCGGGTAGTAGGCGATGCGCACGTTGGCGCGCAGCGGCGCATCGATGCCCAGATGCGCGAGCGCGTACTCGGTCGCATAGAACGGCGTGGCCAGGTCGAAATAGCCGTTCAGCGACATCACGCGCAGATGCGGATTCTGCCGCATCGCTTCGGCGAGATCGCCCGCCGCATACGGCACGGACAAGTGTTCCCCCCACCACTCACGGTGTTTCCAGTCCCATTGCGTCAACGCGTCGTCGTTGAAGACGCGATAGCGGTCAGCAGGCGTGAAGTGCAGGTCCTGCGCAAAATGCTGATGAAGCGCGGCGTCGAAAGCGCTCGTCACACTGCTCACCGATGCGTCGTAATCGGGACGCTCGGACACGCCGTCGTACTCGAGTCCTTTAAAGCGTGCATCGAAACGGCCAATGCTGCGCGATTGATCGCGCAGCAATTGATTGCGAAAACGCGAGGGATAGAGACGCAGGCGGCTTCGCTTCACGTAATCGACGTCGAGCCCGGTGAACTGCGCGACGCGTGCGGCGATTTCGTCGCGCTGCGCGTCGGGCAACGCGTCGCCCTGCGCGAGCGCTTGCGCATAAGGCCCGCGGGCGAACGCGCGGGCCTCGTCGAGGAAGGCCGGCAGACTGGCCGGCTTTGGCACGATCTTGTCGTGGTACCACGCGATGGCCGCGAAGCTCGGCAAGTAGCTCTCGCTCTTGAAATCGAAGCCGGGTGAAAACGCCGAGGAATCGAGCACCGACGACATCAGGATCACGCCATTCAACGCGATATTGTTTTGCCCCAGTTGATACGCGAGCATCGCGGCGCGCGCGGTGCCATACGATTCGCCGAGCAGGTACTTCGGCGAATTCCAGCGCTGGTTGACCGTCAGATAGCGGTCGATGAATTGCGAGAACGCGTCAAGGTCCTTGTCGACACCCCAGAAGTCCTTCCCCGTGCCATGCCCGACAACCCTCGACAGGCCTGCGCCGACGGCATCGATAAAGACCAGATCGGTGGTATCGAGCAGGCTATCGGGGTTGTCGTCCAGCACATACGGCGCGGGCGGAGTGCTCGCGGGACTCGCCGTGCGCACCCGCTTCGGTCCGAACGAGCCGATCAGCAGGAACACGCTGCCCGCACCCGGTCCGCCGTTGAAAAGGAACGTGACGGGACGTGTCGAGGGCGCCTTGGTCGCGACGGTGTAGGCGGTATAGAAGACGCTCGCATTGGCCTGCCCGGTTTTGTCACGCAGCAGCAGGTTGCCCGCCGTCGCGGTGTAGTCGATGTTGCGGCCGCCGAGCCGGATCGAATGCTGCGTCACGGCAGCGCTTTCCGGCGGTACAGGGATCGGCGAGGTCTCGGGTTTGACAGCGTGCGGCGGGTTGTCCTGCGTATCGTTCTGAGCGGCCGCGGAAACCCGTGGCGGATGGCCGGTACGAGATGGATTTGCGCGCGGCTCCATGACTGGCTGGCCGTTCGCATCGACGGTCTGGCCGGCAGTGTCTGCCTGGGCGCCAGGCGCGCCGGGCACGCTTACCGAGCTAGCCGGCGCGGTGGCTGTTTCCGTGTCGGCAGCCGCAGTGGCTGAGTCGTCCAGTTCGGCCGCCGCGCACAT
Organism: Paraburkholderia sp. SECH4; assembly: GCF_030511745.1. Classification (NCBI taxonomy): domain Bacteria; kingdom Pseudomonadati; phylum Pseudomonadota; class Betaproteobacteria; order Burkholderiales; family Burkholderiaceae; genus Paraburkholderia; species Paraburkholderia sp. SECH4. The sequence goes on along the minus strand of NZ_JALOCP010000011.1, from coordinate 19,126 downwards.
CTGACTGAACGTGGTGATGACGGCAAGGACCAACGCCATCGCCACCAGCGCAGCCGCCATGGATCCTGCCATCAGTGATCGGCGCCACGAGAGATAGAAGCGAATGGCCATGGGGTATCCGGCTGCGAGTCGATAGGCGTCGATGTCCCGATTGTCCAGCTTAAGACGAATCAGGCGACTGATTCTTGACGCAAGCATCGAAGCCGTCAATCGAAAACGGGCTCTAACGCGCGTCCCTCCCAAGCCGCATCGTTTCCTTGGGGAAAACGAAAGTAATACGAAATACTTAAGAAAGCCGCTCCGCTATTGCGGCGCCACGAGGACTTCGTCTGACGTTCGCGGCTTGGGCGGCTTTCCCTGTTCACAGCCTACGCCTTCATACGCACCGGCAATCCGCCGACGAACGCAGCAATCCGTTCGCACGCGTCGATCAGGCTTGCCTCGTCGACCACGAAACCCAGCCGCACGAAGCCATTCGCGGTCTCGCCGAAGGCGCTGGCGTCAAGCAGCGACACGCCTTGTGCGCGAAACAGTTGCCAGGTGAAATCGACCGTATCGAGGCCCGTGCCGCTGACGTCGACCATCATGAACATGCCGGCTTCCGGCAACAGGCAACGCAAGCCCGGCACGCGGTGCAAGCGCTCGAACACGACGTCGCGGCGGCGCCGGTAAATCTCGCGCATCTCGGCGACGATCGGCGCCTTGTTCTGCAGGGCCGTCAATGCAGCCTGCTGGATGAAGCCGGGCAAGCCATACAGCATCGCCAGCGCGAGCCGCCCCATATGCTCGATCAGCGTGGCAGGCCCGATCGCCCAGCCCACACGCCAACCCGCCATTGCATGTGATTTCGACAGACTGCCGAGCGTCACCGTGCGCTCCGCCATGCCCGGCAACGCGGCGATGCTCACGTGCTCGCGCTCGAACGTGAGATCCGCATAGACCTCGTCGGAGAGCACCCACAGATCGTGCTCGCACGCGATCTGCGCGATGCGTTCCAGATCGGCGCGCGGCATCACCACGCCGGTCGGGTTACAGGGGGTCGCGAAGAAAATGGCCTGGGTGCGCGGCGTGATGGCCGCTTCGAGCGCATCGCAGTCGAGGTGGAACGCCCGCGCCGGATCGACCGGCACCGGCACGAGCGTGGCGCCCGCCGCGCGCACGCAGGCCTCGTATGTGAGGTACATCGGCTCGGGGACGATCACTTCGTCACCCGCTTCCAGCAGACACAGCGAGGTCGCGAACACGCCGTTCTGCGCCCCCGCCGTCAGGATCACGTTGGCCGCGCTCACGGCGCAACCGGTGGTGCGCGCATGGTCTTCGGCAATCGCCGCCCGCACCGGCTCACGCCCGGACACGGCGCTGTAATGCGTATCGCCGCCGCGCAACGCCTCGATGGCGCGCTCGACGATCGGCGCGGGCGTCGCAAAGTCGGGGTCGCCGACGCTCAGCACGATCACGTCTTCGCCATTGGCGAGCGCCTGTTGAGCGACACGATGGATTTCCCACGCCGACGTACGCCTGCCCTGCAAACGCTCAACCAGATTCGAATACTTCATGGAACTCACCCCGTTTCGACTTGAGCCGCCAATGTAATGGGGCGCGTGCGAAACGTCCAGATACGAAAAAGCGCCACGCGAGTACTGAGTCTCGTGTGGCGCTTCACTGAAGCCCTGGCCCCAAAGGGCAATGCGTTTAAACCTGGCGGCGCAATTCCGCCGGCGGCACTTTCATCAAGTGACGATATTTCGCCACGGTGCGCCGCGCCACCAGCACGCCCTGATCCGCGAGCATCCTGGCGAGTGTCACGTCCGACAGCGGATCGTGCGTGTTCTCCGCGGCGATCATTTCCTTGAGCAGCGCACGGACGGCCGCGGCCGAACAGGTGCCGCCGCTTTCCGTGCCGAGTTCACGCGGGAAGAAGTGCTTGAACTCGAAAATGCCGCGCGGCGTAGCCATATATTTGTTGCCGGTCGCACGCGAGATGGTGGACTCGTGCAGACCGAGCTCCTCGGCCACATCGCGCAGCACCATCGGCCTGAGCGCGATTTCACCGTACTGGAAGAAGGCTCGTTGATGCGCGACGATGCATTCGGCCACGCGTTGAATCGTATCGAAACGCTGCTGCGCATTGCGGATCAACCAGCGCGCTTCCTGCAATTGCTGCGCGAGCGGCGAGCGGCTTGCACCGGCCGACTGCGCGAACAGCTCGGCGTACATGCGATGGATGCGGGCGCGCGGCTGCACGGCCGGGTTGATCGTCACCGCCCATTTGTTGCGCACCTGACGCACGATCACGTCCGGCACCACGTAGTTGTCTTCGGTACGGCCGTAGTTGTTGCCCGGCTTCGGATCGAGCTTGCGCACCAGCGCGCAGGCCACCCGCAGTTCCTCGGCGCTGCAGCCGATCTGCTTTTGCAGTTCAGCCTGTTCGCGGCGCGCGAGACGTTCCAGATGATGGTCGACGATTTGCCGCGCCACATCGCGTCCCGGCGTGTCAGCGGGCAAGGCGTTGACCTGCAGCGACAGACACTCGGACAGCGAGCGCGCGCCGAGACCGGGACGATCGAGCGATTGCACGAGCCGCAGCGCCACCAGCAATTCTTCTTCGGTCAATTCGGGTTCGAGGTCGACGCTATCCGCAAGCTCGGAGAGTTCCTGACGCAGATAGCCGTCGTCGTCGAGCGCCTCGATGATGAAGCGGGCCACCGCGCGGTCACGGTCGTCGAGTCGATACAGACGCAGCGAGTCGTGCAACTGCTCGCGCAAGGTCGGTTGGGAACGCGCCCATTCAGCGGGATCGCTGCTGTCGGAGTCGCCGTTCTGGCGCGTCGAACTGCGGCTGCTGTAGTCGCCCGAAAAGTCGCCGGGTATGTCGTCCTGCCCTGCGCTTTCCATCGTGTCGCCGCCGCTGTTGTCAACCGGTGACGATTCGGGTTCGGCCGCGGCGACCGTGTCCGTGGCGGGTGTCGCGCCGGCATCATCGCCTGGCGCTGTGGTGGCAAGCGCGACGTCTTCCGTGTCTGTCGAGTCGTACTCGAGGAAGGGATTGGTGTCGAGTGCGGTGCGCAACTCCTGCTGGAACTCCAGAGACGACAACTGCAACAGGCGCACCGATTGCTGCAGACGCGGCGTGAGTGCGAGGGACTGCCTTGCGCGTAGTTCAATTGACGGCATTGTAGTGAGGTCCCGTTAATAGCTGAGAAAAGGTATCTCACCTCATTACAGCAACTGTCATACCAGCTCGCCCAACACCCTGTTTTTTCTGAGTTTTGCCTTTTCAGGCCCGCCGATTGCGCAGTGGGCGAGCGCCCTTTTTACAAGAACCCGGCAATTTCCGGTCGCGGGCCTTACGGACCATTGGACAGCACGCCACACGTGGCCGCCCCTCTATTCCTCAGCCTAAACGCATGCGCAGCAACGGCTTCTCCCGACCTCGGGCATTCGTGCGGTGTACCAGGCACACAGCTTGCGGATCAACACTTTTTATCAACACCCGAAGGAGAAACCATGAAGACCATTCAATTTCTGAAGACCGCAGGCAGCATCGCTTGCGTCGCATTCGCACTGAACGCTACGGCGCAAACCAGCGGTTCGGCCCCGTCGGCAGCATCCGAAACCATCGGCCAGCACGTCGACGACGGCACCATCACCACCAAGGCCAAGGCCGAACTGCTCAGCGCGAAGAACGTCAAATCGACCCACATCCATGTGAAGACCCGCAAGGGGGTGGTATGGCTCACGGGCTCGGTGCCGTCGGCTGACGACAAGGCCGCAGCAGGAGAGGTCGTGAAAGGCATCGATGGCGTCTCGAGCGTGAGGAACCATCTGAAAGTCGTAGCGGAATAACGTAGCGGACTAAGCGCGGCATCTTCGCCGCTGTCCCGTTTTAGGAAACCACCACGCCGGAATCGCGCTGAAAAATACGCGCGGCCGGCAGGCATGCGCCCGGACTACGCGGCGGTGCCGCGATCGTACAGTCGCTCGACACGACGCCCCGCCGTCGACCTCGCTAGAATACGAATCCCTCGTGCTGCGACAAGCTCCTCCCCATCCAATGACCGCTCCCGACGAATCAAGACGTGAAGCGCGGACGAACGCCGCCAATTCGCTGTTTGCTTTTCTCAAGGCGCTGCCGCTGGGCGACCGGCTGGCCGAAGGCAGTGTGATGGCCGCGCAGGCGGTGGCCGGCGGCAGCCTTGCTTTCGTGATCGGCCGTTGGCTGCATACGGAGCAAGCTTTCTGGGCCGCGATTACGGCGATTGCGGTCAGCCAGCACAGTTATATCGACACCCGCAATCTGTCGCGCGATCAGTTCATCGGCGCGATGGTCGGAGCCGTTTGCGGGCTCATCGGCGCAACCCTCGGCGGTGGCTATCTCGCCGCTTACGCCGCGACCGTTGCCGCGGCAATCGTGATTTGCTGGGTCGTGAACGTGGGCAGCGCCGCGCGTCTGGGCGGCATTACGGCGACCATCATGCTGCTGGTGCCGGGCGTCGGTTCGCCGTGGGACAAGGCCTTGCTGCGCCTCGGCGAAGTCACGTTGGGCACGGTCTGCGCACTGCTGGTGACCTTGATCATGTCGAGGATAGAGAAGCACTGGTACGGCAGAACCGACAAAGCCTAGCCGGATTTCTGATCGTTCTCTTGCGGTTGACGCCGGTAACGCCCCGGCGTCGCGCCGACGCTCTGCTGAAACGCCTTGCCGAAGGCGGCTTCCGATTGATACCCCACTGCCTCACCGATCTCCGCGGCGCTGCGCTGCGTGCGTAGCAGCAGATCGCACGCGATCGTCATACGAATCTGCGTGAGGAAATCCATCACCGTCATAGCCGCACGCTCGTTGAAATGGCGCGCGTAAGTTGCGCGGGACATCGCCGCGCGTTCACCGAGCTCGGCAATCGTCCACGCCCGTTCGGGGGCGTCCAGCATGCCCTGTACCGACGCACCCAGACGCACATCGGCCAGCAGCGCCAGCACGCCTGCGCTCGATGCATTCTGTTCGCCATGCACGCGCAAAGCCATCGCGAAGAGCGCGTGGCTCAATGCGGTGACGATCGCGAGCGCGCCGGGCTGACGTTGTTCGGCTTCGGTTCGCATCAACGCAATCACCGTCTGCAGCGCGCCGAGCGTTTGCACGCCGCCGAGCGACACGTGAAATGGATCCGGCAGCGCGTTGAGCAGCAACGCCGAGGAACCGGGCGCGTAGACGAACCGGCCGCATAGAAGATCGAGATCGGCGCCGCCCTCGTGCTCGTCATTGCGCTCGTCATTGCGGCGCAACGGCAGCATGCCGTCATGACTCAACGTCAGCGGCGCGGTGGAAGCCGCTCGCCCGATATCGCGCACCCGATGCGCGGCGCCACGCGGGAACAGCATGAAATCCCCCGCCTGCAGCGCAACCTGCGCGCCACCCGCAGTCTCGACGACGCACGCTCCATCCAGCACCAGATGAAACGGTGCAATGCCCGCCTCCATCGGCGCGTGATCGATGTCGAAGCCGCCCGTGAGCAGGCAACGCAGATCGAGGCTGGCTTGCGGCCGGGCGAGGTCGATCAGTCGGCTGAGCGTATCCATGAGACGGTCGCGCTAAAAGTTGAGCGAATCGAGTATTCAGGATATCGCGGCACAGCGCAATACTTTGCCTAACGACACCGGCACCCGCCGGGGCGTGGCAAACAAAGGAGCACTGTCATGTTGAACTGGATCGATTACCGCAAGGAACTGTTCGGCCGCATCGGCGAGATCGCCAAACTGTCGCTGGATACGGTGAAGGCCTATCAAACGATGTCGAGCGCGGGCCAGAAGGCCGACCTTCTCGGTGCGAAGACGCGCGAGCTGATTTCGCTTGCGGTGGCCGTGAGCTTGCGATGCGACGGCTGTATCACCGTGCACACTGCCGAAGCGTTGAAACACGGCGCGACACGTGAAGAGATCGCTGAAGCGCTCGGCGTGGCGGTCGCCATGAACGCGGGCGCCACCATGGTGTACTCGGCACGCACGATGGACGCCGTCGCCGCTTATCAGGCGGATAGCAAGCAGGCAGATTGAGGGAAGCGGCGCCCACTACGCGCCGTTACGCCGGATGACGCGCCTCTTCAAGCTGCTTGCGGCGCACTTCGCCCTGGCGTTCCAGCATCCAGCCCGGGTACTCAGCCGGCAGCGTGCTGACCTGATCGAGCTTCGCAAGGTCGTCGGCGGTCAACGTGACGCCGGTGGCGGCAATGTTGTCGTCGAGTTGCTCGACTTTCTTCGCCCCGACGATCACCGAGCTCACCACGCGTTGATGCAGCAGCCACGCAAGCGCGATCTGTGCCACCGACACTTTCTTCGTCTCCGCGATATCGCGCATCACGTCGATACAGTCATAGGCGCGCTCGCGATTGACCGGGGGAAAATCGAAGGTCGTGCGACGGCTGCCCGCTTCGCCCTGCTGCTCGCGCCCATATTTGCCGCTCAGCAAGCCGCCCGCGAGCGGACTCCACACCATCAATCCAAGTCCTTCGCTGTGCAGCATCGGCACGAGTTCGCGTTCGAGGTCGCGGCCCGCCAGCGTGTAATACGCCTGGAGCGATTCAAAGCGCGCGAGGCCGAGGCGCTCCGCAATGCCCAGCGCCTTCACGATCTGCCACGCGGCCCAGTTCGACACCCCGACATAGCGCACATGGCCATGCTGAACCAGCGTATCGAGCGCGCGCACGGTTTCTTCGATCGGTGTGGCCGGATCGAAACCGTGGATCTGATACAGGTCGACGTGGTCGAGTTGCAGGCGCTTCAGGCTCGCCTTGATCCCGTCGATGATGTGATAACGCGAGGCCCCGCGCGCGTTCGGAAACGCTGCCGTCTGGCCGAATACTTTGGTTGCGACCACAACCTTGTCGCGCGGCACTTTCAGGTTCTTCAACGCCTGACCCGTGATCTGTTCGGACAGGCCATCGGCATAGACGTCGGCCGTGTCGATGAAATTGATGCCCGCATCGAGCGCCCGGCCGACCAGCCGCTCCGCGTCCCCCTGCTGCAGATCGCCGATCTGCTTCCAGATGCCCTCGCCACCGCCGAAGGTCATCGTGCCCAGGCACAGCTCTGAAACAAACACACCGGTACGGCCTAACTGGTTGTATCGCATCGTCGAGACTCCATCGTGGATTCGTGAATCGGTGAGCCGTACAGAGTACTGCACCTGGAAAATTTCGACAGGACCCGGCGTGAGTTCTGACCAGCCATCCGGCGAACGTATGTTTCAAACCACTTACGGTTCCCGCAGTAGTTACCGCAGCTTTTTTGGCCCGGAAAAATTTCCTTCTTTGCCAAAAGCGAGGCGCCATGCGGGTCTCCGGCAAGCGTCGGCGATGCGCAACATACCCGTAATGTCATGCCGGGGGCATTTGGAAAGTTCTGGTAAGGCGTGTATAAGTCTGACCATTCCGCTCGTATGGTGCAGTGCCTTTAACAAGGACCGTGCGTATGAAGAAGAAGAAAACATTTGGAATCGGCCTCGGCAGCGTCGTGCTGCTCTCAAAGGCATTCACCCCTTCAGCGATGGCCGCGTGCAGCAATACCGCGCCGCCGAGCAACACCACAGTCACCTGCACGGGCAGCGGCCTCGCCGCCGTCGTTGCGCAAACCGGCAGCACCGGCGTGACGATCAATGCCGATAGCACCGCCTCGGGCAGCTTCGTGCACAGCACCAATGCAGTTGTCTTCAGCGTCGACACCAATAGCACGATCAACAGCAGCGGCAACTTCGCGCTGACGGGCGGCGGCGGTACGGGCACCGCGCGCGGTGCCGTGTTGCTCGGCGTGGGCAATGGCAATCAGATCACCAACGCGAGCGGCGCGGTCATCACCACGAGCGGCGCCTTCAACGACGGCATGGCCGCCAACGGCAGCGGCAACACGCTGATCAATCGCGGCTCGATCACCACCAGCGGCCCCAACGCTTACGGCATGACGGCCGCGTGGGGACAAACGAACGTCGGCCAGTTGAACAACACGTTGATCAACAGCGGCACGGTGACGACCTCGGGCAGCAACGCGCGCGCGGCATCGATTCTCGGCGGCAGCGGCACCATTAACAACAGCGGCACGTTGACTACCACGGGCGCGGCCAGTCCAACCGCTTATCTGCAAGGCAATAATGACCAGTTGATCAACAGCGGCACGATCAGCGCGAGCGGCAGCGGTTCGGATGCGGTGTTTTCCAACACTGCGGGATCGAGCTTCGTGGCGACGATCCAGAACCTCGCGGGCGGCAGCATCATCAGTCAGAACGGCTCCGGCATCCGCACGCTCAACGGCAACAGCACCATCATCAATGCGGGGCTCGTGCAGAGCGGCATCGGCACGGCCATCACGATGGGCAACGGCAACGATTCGCTGATTCTGCAAACCGGTTCGGTGATCAACGGCGCGGCCGACGGTGGCGCGGGATCGAATACGGTGACCTTGCAAGGCACGGGTACGGCGTCGAATGCGTTTACCAACTTTCAGACCTTGCTGATGCAAGGCACGCAGTGGAACTGGACCGGTAGCGGGACCTTCACGCTCGCACATGTGCAGACCGGCACGCTCAATCTCACCGGCACGTTAGGCGCGAGCGCGGCGGCGCTCGTCGATAGCGGCGCGACCTTGCAGGCGAACGCGGTGAACCTGCCCACCAATGTCACCGACAACGGACTCGTGCGGTTTGCCCAGGACAACGCGGGCACCTACACGGGATCGATCAGCGGCACAGGCGCAGTCGACAAAACCGGGGCCGGCGTGTTGACGCTTGCGCCGGCTGCGGCGAACGGCAACACCTACTCGGGTGGCACGACGATCGATCAAGGCACGATCGCCGTCGGCGCGGACAACGCGCTCGGTGCGAACACGGGCGGGCTCACGTTCAACAGCGGCACGCTGCAACTGACGACAAGCTTCGACCTCGCCGGCACGCGTGCCATCACGTTGGCCGCAGGCAGCGGCACGATCGATACACAATCCTTCGATACCACGCTCTTCCAGGCGGTGAGCGGGACCGGCGCGTTGACGAAAGCCGGCAGCGGCAGCTTGCTGATGACCGGCGTGAGCACCTATAGCGGCGCAACCACAGTCGCGGCGGGCACCCTCGCGATCGGCGATGCCACCCATGCCAACGCGGCGTTGACGGGCGGCGGCGCCACCACGGTGGCTTCAGGCACGACGCTCGGCGGCTATGGCAGCGTGACGGGCGCGGTCACGAACAACGGCACACTCGCGGTGGCGAATGCATTGCCGTCGTTTGCCAGCGAGGGCAACGGCGCGTTCTCGATCAACGGCTCGCTGGTGAATGCCGGACTCGTGCAGATCGGCGGACCTGCCGCAGGCGGTGTGGGCAACCGCTTGAATGTGACGGGCAACTATGCCGGACAAAACGGCACCATCGGATTGAACGCCGTCGTCGCCGGCGACGGCGCGGCGTCCGATCGCCTCGTGCTGAGCGGCGGGACAGCCACTGGCTCAACGCGCCTGCAAGTCACGAACGTTGGCGGCCAGGGCGCACAAACAGTAGCTGACGGCATTCAAGTGATTCAGGCGACCAACGGCGCCACCACCGCCTCGAGCGCTTTTACGCTGGCTGCACCGGTTAAAGCCGGCGCATATTCCTACTATCTGGCCAAAGGCGGTGTGAGCAGCGGCACCACGGACAACTGGTATTTGCGCAATACGGTTGCGCCGCTGCCGCCCACAACGACACCCGGCCAGCCACCGGTCACGACGCCGGGCGCCCCTGGCGAGCCGCCTGTTGTCGCGACCGGCATACCGATTGCGGCCGAGGGCACGCCGCCCTTGCCGCCCGCGCCGCCCGCCGGCTCGGCCGCCACGCCGCTGTATCGCGTCGAAGTGCCGGTCTACGCCGCGGCGCCCGGCGTCGCGCGTGAACTCGGCCTGATGCAGATCGATACGTTCCATGACCGGCAAGGCGATCAGGCCTTGCTGAGCGAAAGCGGCAAACTGCCTGCCGCATGGGGCCGCGTGTGGGGCGGCCACAGCGTGCTGAGCCAGGACGGCACGGCAAGTCCGCAATTCGACGGCTCCGTGTATGGCATCCAGGCCGGGCAAGATCTTTACGCCGACAGCAGTGCGAGCGGCCAGCGCAATCACTACGGTTTGTTCGTCGGTTTCGCGCGGGCCACCGGCGACGTCGACGGCTTCGCGCTCGGCGTGCCCAACCTCGCTGCAGGCCATCTGGCGATCAATGCGTACAGCCTCGGCGGCTACTGGACGCATACCGGCCCGAGTGGCTGGTACACGGACGCCGTGCTGATGGGAAGTTCATTGACCGTCGATCCGGTCTCGCGCGACGGCCTCGCTAAGACGACGCACGGCAACGCGGTGACCGGCTCGCTCGAAGGCGGTCTGCCGATTCCGCTCGGCGCCGGGCTCACGCTCGAACCGCAAGCGCAACTCGTGTGGCAGCACCTCTCGCTGTCCGATTTCAACGATGGTGTATCGAGCGTCGGCTTCAACAGCGGCAATACTTTCGTCGGACGAATCGGTGCGCGCCTGCAAGCTCAGTTCGATGCCTTCGCGATCGCGTGGCGGCCCTATCTGCGCGTCAGCTTCCTACGCGAATTCGGCTCCGACGACAAAGTCACCTTCGGCGGCGGGACCGTGATTCCGGGCACCGTCGGGCAAACCGCGGCGCAACTCGGCGCGGGCGTGGTCGGTAAGTTCAGCACGTCGGGCAGCGTCTTCGCGACGCTCGGCTGGGTAACGAATCTGGGTGGCGCACACCAGAGAACGGTAACGGGCGACGCAGGCGTGCGTTGGGTCTGGTAGTTTTGCGCCGTGCCGTGCCGTGCCGTGCGGCAGGTGCGGTGCGGGCCGCTCCCGCAGTGATTGCCGCCTTATTCCGCGCGATAGCCGCCACCCAGGCATCGGCAAAGCCGCCGAAAACCTGCCAGACTGATTGTTGATCCTTGAAACAGGCCGGCGCTTGCCGCCCTCTGGATATGGCACACCGCGTCCCCATCTATGCCAGCATGACTTCGGCCTCGACATCCGCCACCGCCCTGGACGCGCGCTCTGATTCTTCGCGCTTCGATGCGGCATTGCAGGCAACTTCAGATGCTACTTCGGGCCACGCTTCGACCCCCGCTTCAGGCCCTTTCACGCCCGGCGCGCTGGATGATTTCCATCCGGCAGTAGCCAGTTGGTTCCTGAAGACCTTCCCCGCCCCCACCGACGCCCAGGCTGCCGCCTGGCCGCAGATTCGCAGCGGACGCTCGACCCTGGTGGCCGCGCCCACCGGTTCGGGCAAAACCCTCACCGCCTTCCTGTCCGCGCTCGACGAACTCGTCCAGCAAGGCCTGGCCAACGGCGGCGCGTTGCCGGACGAAACCCTGGTGGTCTACGTTTCGCCGCTGAAAGCACTCTCCAACGACATCCGCATCAATCTGCAAGTGCCTTTGCAAGGCATCGCGGCGGAACTCGACGCGCGCGGCATGCCGCCGCTCGACATCCGCACGGCCGTACGCACAGGCGACACCACGCAGCAGGAACGCAACGCGCTGAAAAAACGCGCGCCGCATATTCTCGTGACCACGCCGGAGTCGCTATACGTCCTGCTCGGTTCGGATTCCGGCCGACGTATGCTGTCGACCGTGCGCACAGTAATCGTCGACGAAATTCACGCGCTCGCCGGCAGCAAGCGCGGCAGTCATCTGGCGCTCAGCCTCGAACGGCTCGACGCGCTGTGTCAGCGGCGCTTGCCGCGGATCGGTCTGTCGGCGACGCAAAAACCGGTCAGCGCAGTCGCGCGCTTTCTGGTGGGCGATGCGAGCATCGAAAGCGATATTCCGGCGGACTGCGCGATCATCGACGTGGGCCACATTCGCGAGCGCGATCTCGCGCTGGAGATTCCGCCCGTGCCGCTCGAAGCGGTGATGCCGAACGAAGTGTGGGAGCGCGTCTACGATCGCCTCGCCGAACTGATCGCGACGCATCGCACCACGCTGATTTTCGTCAACACGCGCCGCATGGCCGAACGCGCGGCGCGCCATCTGACCGAGCGGCTCGGCAAAGACGTAGTCGCCGCGCACCACGGCAGTCTCGCCAAGGAACATCGCTTCGACGCGGAGCAGCGCCTCAAACGCGGCGAGTTGCGGGTGCTGATCGCGACCGCTTCACTGGAACTGGGCATCGATATCGGCGACGTCGATCTGGTCTGCCAGATGGGTTCGCCGCGCGCGATCGCGCCGTTCCTGCAACGTGTGGGGCGCTCGGGCCACCACGTGGGCGGCATGCCGAAGGGCCGGCTCTTTCCGGCTTCGCGCGACGATATGATCGAATGCGCCGCGCTGCTCGATTGCGTCCGGCGTGGCGAACTCGACGCGTTGCGGATTCCGCGCGCGCCGCTCGATGTGCTTGCGCAACAGATCGTCGCCGAGGTATCGAGCGCCGAATGGGGCGAAGACGCACTGTTCGAAATGCTGAGGCGCGCGGCCCCCTATGCGGGCCTCGAACGCGAGCAATACGACGCCGTGCTGCGCATGCTCGCCGTTGGCTATACGAGCCGTAACGGCCCGCGCGGCGCCTATATTCATCGCGACGTGGTGAGCGGCACCTTGCGCGGCCGGCGCGGCGGCAAACTGGTCGCCGTGACGTCAGGTGGCACGATTCCCGAGAACGCCGACTATGCGGTGGTGCTCGAACCGCAGGCGATCAATATCGGCACCGTCAACGAGGATTTCGCCGTCGAGAGTCTCGCCGGAGACGTGTTTCAACTCGGCAATGCGTCGTACCGGATTCTGCGGATCGAGAGCGGCCGCGTGCGGGTCGAGGACGCGCAAGGGCAGCCGCCGAATATTCCGTTCTGGCTCGGCGAGGCGCCAGGGCGCAGCGATGAACTGTCGTTCGGCGTCGCGCGCTTGCGTGAGCAGATCGGGCGCCTGCTCGATGGGCGGGAGGCCGATGCGGTGGTAGCGATCGACGAGGCGTGTTCGACCGGGACCGACAGCGAAGTCATGAATACGCGCCTCCAACGCGCAATCGACTGGCTCGTCGACGCTCTCGGTCTCGACGAAGCCGCCGCGCGGCAAATCGTCGACTATCTCGCCCGCGCACGCGCCGCGCTCAGCGTGCTGCCGACGCAAAACACACTCGTGATGGAACGCTTCTTCGACGAATCCGGCGGCACGCAACTCGTGATCCATGCGCCGTTCGGCAGTCGCGTGAACCGCGCGTGGGGTCTCGCGTTGCGCAAGCGTTTTTGCCGGACCTTCAACTTCGAACTGCAAGCCGCCGCTACCGAAGACGCGATCATCCTCTCACTGACCGGCAGCCATTCCTTCGTACTCGACGAAGTATGGCGCTACCTCCATTCGAACAGTGCCGAGCACCTGCTGGTCCAGGCGCTGCTCGACGCGCCGCTCTTCGGCGTGCGCTGGCGCTGGAATGCGACCACCTCGCTCGGCCTGCCGCGTTATACCGGCGGGCGCAAGACCCCGCCGCAATTGCAGCGCATGCGTAGCGAAGATCTGCTGGCGAGCGTGTTTCCCGAACAGGCCGCGTGCCTGGAAAACATCGTCGGCGAGCGCGAACTGCCGCGTCATCCCTTAGTCGACCAAACCGTCGACGATTGCCTGCACGACGCGATGGACAGCGAGAGCTGGATTGCCTTGCTGCGTCGTATCGAACAGGGCGAAGTGCAACTGATCGCCCGCGATCTGCCGGCGCCCTCACCGCTTGCCGCCGAAATCCTCACAGCCAAGCCCTACGCCTTTCTCGACGATGCGCCGATCGAAGAGCGCCGCACGCAAGCCGTGCAGAACCGCCGCTGGAGCGATCCGTCCAGCGCCGACGACCTCGGCGCGCTCGATGCCGACGCGATCGACAGCGTGCGCGACGAGGCATGGCCGCAGGCACGCACCGCCGACGAGATGCACGAAGCGCTAACGGGTCTCGCCTGCATCACCGAGGCCGAGGCGCGCAATGTCGAAGACTGGCCGGCCTGGCTCGCGTTGCTTGCCGAATCCGGTCGCGCGACCCGTCTGCGGATCGCTGCCGACGACGCGCTGTGGCTGCCTGCCGAGCGCCTGACCTGTTTCCAGGCGCTCTACCCTGACGCCCGGTTTGAACCGCCGCTCACCGTACCAAACGGCTACACCGATCCGTGGAGCGCCGACGACGCCCTGCTCGACGTGCTGCGCGCCCGGCTCACTGGCTTTGGCCCGCTGCCTGTACGTGCGATCGCGCAGGCACTGAACTTGCGCGCAACGTCGGTCGAACACACGCTGACGCGCCTCGAAGCGGAAGGCTACGTGATGCGCGGCCGCTTCTCGCCGGGCGCGACCGAGGAAGAATGGTGCGAGCGTCATCTGCTTGCGCGGATCCACCGTTACACGGTGAAACGCTTGCGACGCGAAATCGAACCGGTGGAACGGCACGACTTCATGCGTTTTCTGTTCGAGTGGCAGCATTTGACGCCTGACGCCCGCAGCGAGGGACGCGACGCTTTAGCCGCCGTACTCGACCAGATGGAGGGTTTTCAGGCCGCGGCAGCCGCATGGGAAGAAGACATTCTGCCCACGCGCGTGAAGGCGTACGCGAACATTTCGCTCGACGAACTATGCCGTGCCGGCAAGATCGTCTGGACGCGCCTGACCGAGCGGGCGCGCGGTGCCGCGGGACCGGTGCGCAGCACGCCGATCGTGCTTTTGCCGCGCGCACAGGTACGCGTCTGGCGCGCGCTGATCGACCCGTCGAAACAACCGGAGCTATCGGCGCGCGCGCAGAGCGTCCATGACACGTTATCGCAGCATGGCGCAATGTTCTTCGACGAATTGCTGGCCGAGGTACACGGCTTGCGCATGGAACTGGAAAACGCGTTGGGCGAGCTGGTTGCCGCGGGCCTCGTGAATTCCGACAGTTTCGCCGGCTTGCGGGCGTTGTTGAAACCCGTCGCCAAACGCAGTGCTTATTCCAGTAGCCGGCGTGTCAGGTCGAGTGCATTGATCGGAGGAATGGACGACGCGGGCCGCTGGGCTCTGGTCAGCCGGCAGCCCGTTGTTGCTGCAGCCGAAGCATCGCCGGCGCGCCGTCAGCAGTTCGCCCCCGAAATACTCGAGCATATCGCCATGACGTTGCTGCGCCGCTATGGCGTGGTGTTCTGGCGTTTGCTCGAACGCGAGGCCGAGTGGTTGCCGCCGTGGCGGGACCTGTTGCGCGTGTTTCAGCGGCTCGAAGCACGCGGCGTCATTCGCGGCGGGCGGTTTGTGAATGGCCTCGCTGGCGAACAATTTGCTTTACCGGAAGCGATTCCGATCTTGCGCGAGGTTCGACGGCATGCGAACGATGGTGCTTTTGTGTGTGTCGCAGGAACCGATCCTTTGAATCTTGCCGGTACGTTGCTGGTGGGTGAACGCGTGCCTGCTGTCGCTGGAAATCGGGTCTTGTATCGGGATGGAATCGTTATCGCGACGCTTGTCGCAGGGGCTTTCTGGTTTGACCCCACGGTGGAAGCGATTCCCACAGAGCGGGAGCACGCCCGAAGCGCGTTGGCCCGGCGGTTTTGAGGCAGTCCTGAGGTAATTCCACGGCAGTTTCAGTGCCGTTTCGATGCGATTTCGAGGCTTCATACCAGCGCGCACGCCAAAATAAAAGCCTTAAGACGAAGGCCATCACGACCGTTAATGTTTATAGGCCCGAACGCCAGCCGCTTCGCTACAATGGGGCCAGTCTTTAAGTATGATGAAGACTGTTTGCCGCCACCCCACCTTCATGGTTGGCTCATCGGCACACTGCCCGGGGATCTCATGAACGACGACCAACACGATCAGGTGCTGTTTGCCCAGTTCGGCACAAGCAGCCCTTGCTGGCGTCTGTCGAACGACAGCAACGCGCTGGAACTCACGCCCGTCACCGGCGACGTGCCGGCTAATGTCGCCATTCCGCTGAATCCCCAACAGGCCTCGCAGATCCGCTGCCTCACCGGTGTCACCTCGCACCTCATCCTCGACGTGCGGCTGTTCGGCGAACCGCTGCGTCTGCACCTCGTCGGTAAAAAACTCGCCAGCAATACGTGGGCAGGCACCGCCTCGGCCTACGACGATACGGAATCCGTCGCACGCGACCTCGTCCACGGTCTGTCTTTCGCCGAACAGGTCGTCTCCGAAGTCAATTCGGTCGTGGTCATCGTCGACAGGCACGGTCGCATACAGCGCTTCAACCGTCTCGCCGAGGAACTCACCGGCGTCAAGGAAGAAGACATCGTCGGCCGCAATGTGTGGGCGCTGTTCATGAGCACCGAGTCCGGCGCGGCGTCGAGCCAGAACATCACAGGTTTCTTCAATCGCGGCGTCTCGTACGAAGTCGAGCGGCGCGTGAAAACCCTTCGCGGCGAACGGCTATTCCTGTTTCGCAACAAGTTCGTTCACAGCGGCAGCGGCGTCGAAGAACAGTTTCTGATCTGCTCAGGCACCGACATCACCGAAGAACGGCTCGCGCAGGAACGTCTCACCGAACTGGCGAACACCGATTCGCTCACCGGCCTCGCCAATCGCAACGCGATCCAGGACAAGATCAGTGCCGCGATCGAAGCAGCCGCGCGAGGCGAATCGGTCGGCGTGCTGTTCCTCGACCTCGACAACTTCAAGAAGGTCAACGACCACTACGGCCATGTCTTCGGCGACCGGCTGATTCGCGATGTGTCGTCGGCCATCAGCACCTGCCTGAACGAAGGCGACGTGCTCGCGCGCCTCGGCGGCGACGAGTTCATTGTGCTCGCCGCCCAAGGCACCGCCCACGATCTCGAAGCCACCGCGCAGCGCATTCTCGAACGCCTGCGCACGCCGTTCAGCCTGGGGCTCGTCGAGGTCTACACCGGCTGCTCGATCGGCATCGCGCGCTATCCGGAACACGGCAACGACCTCGAATCGCTGATCCGTTCGGCGGACACGGCGATGTACGTTGCCAAAGACGAAGGCAAGCGCACCTATCGCGTGTTCTCGCCCGAGATGAACCGCAAGGTCGCCGAGTACATGTGGCTCGACACCAACCTGCGGCGCGGTCTCGAAGAGGGCCAGTTGACGCTGCACTATCAACCCAAGATCGTGCTCGCCACCGGCGTGGTGCAGGGCGCGGAAGCGCTGGTCCGCTGGAACTCGCCGGAGCGCGGGCAGATCATGCCGACCGAGTTCATCCGCTATGCGGAAGAATCCGGGCTGATCGGCGTGCTCGGCCGCTGGGTCATGGAAACGGCCGCGAAGCAAGCGGCCAAATGGAAGGCGGACGGCTACAACCTGCGCATCGCGATCAATGTGTCGGCACGGCAACTGGTCGACACCGCCGTGGTGCGGCATTTCAGCGAAGCGCTGCAGCGCGCGAATCTCGATCCGTGTCTGATCGACCTGGAACTCACCGAAAGTTGCCTGATCGAGGACGAAGCGGCGGCAATCGATCTGATCAAGCAGTTTCGCCAACTCGGGGCGCAGGTTCATCTGGACGACTTCGGCACCGGCTATTCGTCGCTCTCGCAGTTGGGCCGCATTCCGCTCGACGTCATCAAGCTCGACCGCAGTTTCGTCCGCTCGATCAATGCCGACACCAAAGCGCAAGCACTCGTGCGCTCCATGGTGGTGGTCGCGCAGGAGCTGAATTTCAAGGTGGTCGCCGAAGGCATCGAAACCGAATCGGAAGAGGTGTTCATGAGGGGGCTGGGCGTCGAATACGTACAGGGCTTCCTGTACGGTCAGGCCATGCCGGTCGCGGAATTCGAACGCTGGTTGCAGGATAGGCAGAAGCTCAGACTGATTGCCTGAGCTTCCACGCGCCCGAAGGGCGTCCCCCGCTCCGAAGGAAGTCCCCTTGGGGGATTGGGGGGTTGGGGGACCCGCCCGCGGCGGCTCGATATCCTCGAGACCCGGGGCGATTCAGGCGAAATTGGCCGCGCTGGAGGCCGTCTGGCGCAGGTTCGAAGTACGGCGGTTCTGCAGCATCACCAGCCGCTCCATAAAGACGAGGTCCTTCTCCTCGATCGTGAAAGCGGCATTCACCCAGTCCTCGGTAATTTCCATCAGCTCGGCGCGCGAGAGTTGCAGCACCCGCTGACGCGCCCGCAGCATCGCGCGGATCCCGTTCATTTTCGGCCGGAGCGTATCGATGAAGGTGCGCGTCGCCATATAGGCGTCGCCCGGTTCGAATAGCTGATCGACCAGTCCCTTGCCGAAGTGCCACTCAGCGGTGTGCGACTCGCCCATGCCGATCAGTTCCTCGGCCAGACGCATCCCCACCTTGCGCGCGACCAGAGAATAGCCGCCCATGCCCGGGAACAGATTGAACGCGATCTCCGGAAAGCCCATGCGTGCGTCGTTCTGCGCCAGCAGGAAATGATGCGCGAGCGCCGCCTCGAACCCTCCTCCAAGCGCTGTGCCCTCCACCATCGCGATTGAAATCGCCCCCGTATCGAAACCGCGCGCCGCCGCGTGCACGCAATCGACGCAGGCGCGCGCGTACGCCATCAGCGCCTGGCGCTTGCCGGCGCGGATCGTGTCGGCGAAGAAATCGAGGTCGCCCCCAACGTTGAACATGGTCGGAATCAACGAGCCGGTCACCCAGAAATCGATCGGCAAGCCGGACTCTCGTGCTGCCTGCGCGAGACCCAGAATGTCATGCACCAGATCGAGATTGAAACAGGGACGCGGCTGCGCCCGCAGCATCATCCACATGATGTTGCGGCCTTCTTCGTAGTAGGCGGAGACTTGCGACAAATTGCCGGCCTCAAGGAACGGACGGCAGGCGTGGTGATTATGCAGGTTCATTTTGAACGGTCCTTTTAAGGTTAAACACTGGCATTGCAATGCGAGCCTAAAGCAGACCGGAATCGGATGGGAGCGGGGTAACCAACAGATGAATGCAACACGCGCGTGAAGCCTCGCCAGATGGCGCTCTGCGGGGCGGCGAACGGACGGACAAAAGATGCTGCGGACGCAAACGCTTGCGCACCGAAGAAGGGCGAAATTAGCCCGCAAATGAGCACCCGGCCGCAATCAATTAGCGAACGAACAAAGCTTGAATTTCTTGCCGGATTTGAAAGAAAAAGAAATAGTCGTCGATTAGGGAAACGCTGATTAATGAAGCTCGGCGGTCATCGCGAACGTAGCCGAGGACG